>JASEJN010000045.1 GCA_030016385.1 Clostridiales bacterium
TGGCATTTCGAACAGATCCATTCATTTTTTAGTTACAGTTTGCGGAAACTCAAGAGCATTTGCGGGGTTGGGAGTACGCTCACTACCCTTTAGGGTAGGCCAGCATATTGTTTGTATTGACAGCGGGCGAAAGCCCGCTGTCAATACAAACAGCTGGTCGGGGGCGCTGCCCCCAAGCTTCCGGAACGAAAGGAGCGTGATTGCTTGAAAAAAGATAAAATGTTCGCCATGCGAATGAGCACAGCGGACTATGACCGCATTCAGAATAAAGCACAGCTGTCGGGAATGACCATGACGGATTTCCTCACCCTGTCCGCACTGGGTAAGGAAATCATTGTGGTGAATGGTTTGGACGCTGTCACCGTTCAGCTGAAAGCCATCGGGAAGAATCTGAACCAGCTGACAGTGCTTTGCAATATGGGTAGAATCACCTGCCCCGACCTCACCGACACAAAACAGAGCTTCGGAGCGGTGTTCGATTCCATCTGCGGCCTGATGGATAAAGGGGCGTGAGCCTATGGCAATCGTCACCGCTATCAAGGAAAAAACGCAGAGCCGTACCGCCATGAAAAAAGTCATGGATTATGTGGCGCAGGATTACAAAACCCTTTTTGAAAATGAGAACGGCGAACAATGCAGGCTGCTGTCCGGGCAGAACTGCTGCGGAGAAACTGCCTTTCAAGAATTTATGGCAACCAAAAAGCAATACAGAAAAGAAAATAAGGTATTTTTCTATCAGTATGTGCAGAGCTTTAAGCCGGACTGCGGAGCAACCCCGCAGGAGATCCACCAGATGGGAATTGAGCTTGCCAGACGCTTTGAGGGCTTTGAAGTACAGATTGCCACTCACATCGACCGTGACCACTGGCACAACCATTTGGTGGTTAATTCGGTCAGCTGTGAAACCGGGTTGAAGCTCCAATTCAATGAAAAGGATTTGGAACGGCTGCGCACCCTCTCCGATGAAATCTGTCTGGCACACGGCTTGGAGATTTTGAAACCCTATCAAAAACCCGTCATGAAGCCGATGGGCACGGGCGAATACCGCTCGGCTGTGCGGGGCGGCAGCTTCAAATTCCAGCTGATGAACGCCATTGATGCCGCCATTAAAAAAAGCCGTACACAGGCCGAATTTACCGCCTGTATGGAAGAAATAGGCTATGGGGTAAAGTGGATACCCCATCACAAATACATCACCTACACAGCCCCCACAGGCCAGCGGTGCAGGGACAACAAGCTCCACGATGAAAAATATCTGAGGGAAAGGATGGAACAGCATTTTGCCCAACTTGAACGAACTCAAGGCCTTGAACAAGCCCAATACAGTTCCCCCGCCGCAGGAAGCGGTAGTGTCAATTTCCTACATTCCGACCGCCAGCACGATTCCCAGCGAGGAATGGCAGAATATCCTGTCCAGCCAAGCGGCGGTGGTGCAGCGGCTGGAGATGCTGGGGGAATATATCTCCACGCTCCCGAACACAGAGGATGTGAGCAGGATGATGAAAAACTATTATCAGAGCGTTTACAACGGACAGCTCATGGCGCTGGAGAACAAAATCCAGTCGGAGCATCAGGAGATGCAGACAGCCCTGACAGCGGCTATGAATTCGATTACCAAAGAGATGGTGAACAAGACAGCGGCAGTGATGAAGAATATGGAGCAGACATTACAGCACCGGGATATGCTGCCGTGGAAGCTCAAGGTCAAATGGACAGCCGTGGGGCTTCTCTCCTCGACAGTGCTTTATACCTTGCTCAGTCTGTTGAAAATTTTGTAAATCCCTATGACCCGGATGCCGAGCGCCAGAAATCCAGCAAAAAGAAAAAGCAGAAACACGGTTACAGTCCTCAGTATGAGCAGGACATGGAGCAGAGCATGTAGGAGGTGCATTCTATTGAAATCCACATTTCGTGATTTTTGGCGCAGATTCTGGACGCTGGTTCGGGATAAAAGCGCAAGTCTTGATATAGAAAAGCTGTCCGAGGATTGGAAAACGGCGAGTTCCAACGGAAAGCCCGCCGCTTACCGGGAGGTGAATATCGGCAATGTACTGTACCGGCTCACCAGCATTTTTGAGGGCAGCAAGGATATTGACAAAACCATGGAACGGCTGGCAATTCAGAACGTCATGAGCCAGCTCGAACCGCAGAAAAAGGCATAATTGCCTGTGTTGTCTGGACTGCCGGCAGTATATACGGTATACTGATTTTGATAATACTGCCGACAGTTTGGGCTTGCGGAAAGTGAGGGAAAATGTTAAAAGTCCAAAAAGATTACAAGGTCGGCATCTACGTCCGTTTGAGCAAGGATGACGAACGGGCGGGAGAATCCGTCAGTATTGAAAACCAGAAATTGATGCTCACCCGATACTGTGAGGAGCAGGGCTGGAACAATTATTCCGTGTACTGTGACGATGGGGTCAGCGGCACGACCTTCGACCGCCCCGGCGTATCCAAGCTCATTGAAGATGCAAAAGAGGGTCTTATCAACCTGATTCTCTGCAAGGATTTGAGCCGTTTCGGAAGAAACTACATTCAGGTGGGGCAGTTTACGGATTATCTGTTTCCCATGATTGGCTGCCGCTTTATTGCTCTGAATGACGGTGTGGACACACTCCACAACGACAACGACATTATGCCGTTCCGGAACCTGTTCAACGAGTTCCAGAGTAAAGACACCAGCAAGAAGATCAAGGCGGTCAAGCAGGCACATGCCAAGATGGGGAATTATCTCGGCTGGCTTGTACCTTATGGCTATAAGGCGCATCCCAATGACAAGCACAAATTCATCATTGACGAATATGCCGCCGAGGTGGTGCGGAAGATATTTGCCAATTGGCGCAGGGGTTGGGGCTACCGAAAAATTGCCGCAAAGTTGAACGAAGAGCATATCCTGCCGCCCCTCGATTATTACTATCAGCAAAAGGGCAAGGAGGATACGGGTATTCGCTGCAACCACCTCTGGAACGATATGACAGTCAAGAAAATCCTCCGCAACGAGGTCTACCTTGGCCATATGATACAGAATAAGCGGGGCACCCTGTCCTACAAGAACAAAAAGCAGATTGACAAGCCGAAAGAGGATTGGATTAAGGTGGAAAATACCCATGAGCCAATCATCGATATGGATGCTTGGAATGCCTGTCAGGAGATAGCCGCCAGAAACTACAAGCCACGCCCCACCAAGGATAATGAAATCAGCCTGTTCGGCGGTTTGCTGAAATGCATGGATTGCGGCTTTGCCATGAGGTACACGCAGGAAACCCATAATTACCCCAAGAAAGGCTTTGTCAAATATGTTTCGTATCTGTGCGGTAATTACACACGAAGTGGCGCGGGAGCCTGTTCTGCTCACATCATCTACCTGAAACCGCTTGCGGAGCTGGAACGACTTACACAAGCGCTGTACGAGGACAAGGTGCTGGGCACTGTTCCCGAAGCCGTGTTCAAGAGTCTCATCGTAAAGTACGAAGTGGAGCGGACAGAAAAGCAGTCACTGGTGCAGGATCTAAAAAAGCGCCTTGCCGACACTGCACAGGATAAGCGTGATATTGAGCAGTACCTCCAGAGCATCAAGAAGTATGTTGCCATCGAACAGCTTGACCGGGAAATGCTTCTGGAACTCATCAAGTACATCGAAATCGGAGAACGCAAGGTGGTGGATGGGCAGAAGTGTCGGGATGTGGTGATTCACTACAATCTGGTGGATAAAGCAGGGTAAGCCCCATACCCTGCTTTATGCAAACACCACTAAGATCGAATATAGACATCCCTTTTCGATATATCTATAATATATGGTGAAGTATGCGTTACCAATAAAACAGGGACTTATAAATCGGACTATTTCAATTTCAGACGGCACGGATGGTTAAATCATTTTATATTTTTTTGAAAGAAGGGGTATATATGGCAAAGGTAATCGATTGCAGGGGGCTTGAATGTCCAAAACCTGTTATAATGACAAAGAAAGGTCTTGAAGAAATTGATTCAGGTGATGTGGTCACGATAGTTGACAATGAGGTCGCAAAGGAAAATGTATTAAAACTTGCACAAAGCATGGGATGTAAATCGGACGTGGGAAAAAAGGACAATTTATTTTACATAACAATCACCAAATCTCAGGTAATTAAAAATGATGCGGCAGGTGAAAATAATCTTGTTATAATTGTAGCATCGGATAAACTTGGCACAGGAGACGATAAACTCGGCTCAATCCTTATGAAAAGCTATATGTTTGCGTTATCCGAATCCGATAATATTCCAAAAACCATGATTTTTTTAAACAGCGGAGTACACCTTACGACAGAAGATTCGCCGGTTTTAGACAGCCTCAAAAAGCTTGCTCATAGGGGTGCTGAGATAATGTCCTGTGGGACATGCCTTGATTATTACGGCCTTAAGGCTAAACTTCTGATAGGAAGCATTACGAATATGTATACTATAGTTGAAAAAATGAACAATGCTGCAAATACTATAAAATTATAGGTGATAAAATTGGAACAATTTTATTTCGTATCCTTCGAAAATACAAACAGCGCAATGGAAGCCGAAGATTATCTTAAGGAAAACAGCTTTAATGTAACGGTTATACCGACTCCAAGGGAAATTACACAAAGCTGCGGAATCTCCATAAGGTTCAATGCAAGCGGCATAGAAACCATTAAGGAAATACTTCATTCGGGTAATATCAGCATAAAAGGGATATACAAATTCATAACAGATGGCGGAAAAAGGGCGATAGAGAAAATAGGCTGAATAAGCCTATTTTCTCTATCGCCTAAGCCTGTAGACCATTTTGAGCCGGGGCTTGGCGATTCAACAATATTCTTCAAATAAGCTTGAAACTTTCGGACTTTGTCCTAAAGAAAGCAGCTATTTCACGGCGGTCGGCGGTCCTCTCATGGATAAAAAAGCGACGTTGCCTGTAGATGGTAAGACTTTATTCAAATAGCTATCGTATCAAGATCAATCATTGTCTTTCGTTTGTTTATCTGCAATCTGCCATTTTTGGTGCTTTGCCAATAGTGCCAGAGAAGCGCAACTTATCAATAATGTAAGCAACAAAAGGATTGAAAATCTTCCATCTATACCAAAACCGTTGATATCAACATAATTTATCATTGCCGGCTCAGTAAGTGCGGATAACATAATGATGGCTATACTTGCTGCTACAAGAAGGAAAAACTTATCTCCAGAAATCTTTTTATCTTTAATACAAAAAGAGATCACCATTAGTGCGATAGAAATTACAAACATAATCAAAATGATCGTATAGTGAGGAAGATAATCATTCGTAAATCCGTTAAAAGTACTGACATTTCTTATCGGGGTTTGATTCAAGGCAGAATAATAAAATGTTGCTATAAAAACAAAAAATCCACAGAGCAATAAAGAACTTATTTTATTTTTCCCCATAACAAATGCTATAAATAATGCCGTCAACCAGATAAATAGTATAATCCGTATAGGCAAAACGCACCATGACAATCCTTCGTTAATCGCTGCATGACAGCCGATATAAACAAATATACATAGTATGAGTATTATGGATATTACGGCGACATGTTTCCATTTGAATCCTTTCACAATTGCGGTTTTTGTTGTAACATCAGCATATTCAAGGGTTGTTTTAACCATATCTTCTACCTGCGGAGCAGATGACTCCGTTTTTTTGCCGTTTAATAATTCGCTTGCTGTTACACCTAATACTTGAGATAGTTTTGATAATAGTGATATGTCAGGACAACCTAACCCACGTTCCCATTTTGACACAGCTTTATCAGTGACCCCCAATTGTTTAGCCAAATCTTTTTGGGTCAGCTTTTTCTCTTTTCTTAATTCAGAAATAAACTGAGCCATCTTCGAAAAATTCTCATTAACCATTATGGTCGCAACCTCCTTGTCTTAATCTATATCTAATAATACCTTTTTATAGTTTATGAACAACCGACTTATAGTTGAATGTCATAGACTAAACTATTAGTAGAGCGGCCGTATCGATAATTGTAATGCATTCCATCAAATAAAGCAAAATATGCAAATTGCTATATTACGTAGAGCATTACTTGTCTGTTGATTTATCTTATTTTATCGGTTTTCTTAATGCTTCTTTATGAGCTTTGCCCATTATGTCGAGCATTTTTATAACAATTGAAAATGTAAATATGTTTTCTCTTTCTTTTATTGAATCAATATGATAAATTATATAAAAGAAGAGATTTCAGGAGGAGCATTTATGAATTTTAATCTGCAGGATTTCAAAAAAATATTCTACAATACAGACAAGCTTTTGGAATATGGGAACATACTTTTTCAGATAATCGTTATAATAGTGGCAGTAAAGATATTTAATCATTTCGGGCGCATAATAATTGACAGATTTTTTGATAAGCAAAAAAAATCCAGGTTTGGTTTCAACGACAGAAAATGCGACACATTGAGCGAACTTTTAAAAAGTATATTGAAATATGTTTTATATATAATAGGAATACTTACAATACTGGATGTACTGGGCTTTAAGACTGGAACGTTGCTTTTAGGCGCAGGGCTTTCAGGTATCGCGATAGGTTTCGGAGCACAGAACCTTATAAAGGATATAATTTCAGGATTTTTAATTATCTTTGAAGATCAGTTTTCGGTAGGGGAATACATAACAATCGATGATATGTCGGGCTTTGTTGAGGCGGTAGGGCTCAGGATAACTAGGCTTAAGGACTATAATGGGGATTTGCATATAATACCAAATGGAAGTATTTCAAAGGTTACGAACCACTCGAGGGATAATTCGATGGCTTCGGTAAAAATCAGAGTCGGGTATGATGCGAATATCGACAGGGTTATTGAAGTATTGAACGGAATATGCAATAAGATAAAGATGAGCAACAGCGATATAATAGATGGGCCGAGTGTTCTTGGCATCACTCAGCTCTACGGCAACAGTACGGAGATAAGCATATCCGCAAAGACAAAGCCATTAAAGCAGTTTAGCATTGAAATGCAAATCAGAAAAAATATTATCGATTCTTTTAAAAAGGAAGGTATAGATATTCTATTTCCTTCATGTGTAATAATCAAAGATGATGGTAATAATTAGAACTGGAGGGATAATATTGCCAGGAAAATTCTATGTCGGCGATGTCGTACAGATGAGAAAGCAGCATCCATGTGGAGGTTTCCAATGGGAAGTTATGAGAGTAGGGGCTGATTTCAGGATAAAGTGTCTGACCTGCGGCCATCAGGTAATGCTTCCAAGGGTGAAATTTGAAAAAGCAGTAAAGAAGGTAATTAAGAGCAATGCGCCGTCAAACGATGCACAAATAAACAGCGATACTGAAGGTGAAGAAAATTAAACCATAAAGTCCATATTGCGAATCGAAGATACAAAAGTTTTTTATTGTATTTGCCCGGGTTAAATGTTATAATATTTAATTGTGAATCCCTGCTCTACCAATTGTAGAGCCGTTAGTCCGGGGGGAGGAGGTGACATTATGCAAAAATACGAGACAGTATTCGTATTGAACCCTAATCTCGATGAAGAGGCTACAAAAGCTAACATCGAAAAAATAAAGGGTATCATTGAACAGAATGGTAAAGTTACAAATGTTGATGAATGGGGCAAAAGAAGGTTAGCATACGAAATAAATGATTTGACAGAAGGTTATTATGTTCTTATCAACTTTGAAGCAAATTCTGATCTTCCGAAAGAACTTGATAGGATATTCAGAATAACCGATACTGTTATAAGGCATTTAATCGTAAATCTCGATAAAAAATAAAATAAGGTGGTGAAGTAAATGAATAAAGTTGTTTTAATAGGCAGATTGACTCGTGACCCGGAGCTTAAATTTACGGCGGGAAGCGGTGTAGCCGTAACCACCTTCACCTTAGCTGTTGATAGAAATTTTAAGAATAAAGAAGGCCAGAGAGAAGCAGATTTTATTAACTGTGTATCTTACAACAAATTGGCCGAAACGATGGCGAACTACTTAAAAAAAGGCAGGCTGATAGCGGTATCAGGCAGGATAGAGACACGTACTTTTGAAGGGAATGACGGTCAGAAAAGGTATTATACGGATGTAGTCGTCGACGATTTTCAGTTCCTTGAAAAGAAAGATGCAACTGCAACGTATACTCCGAAACCGACACCTGAAGGGCCAACGAACACAGGTGCCCAGAAGGATGAAGACTTTTTCCCTTTAAATGGTGATAATGAAGTTCCGTTTTAGAGGAATAAGGAGGGAAACTGGATGTTAAAGAAAAATCTTAAAAATAGAAGGCCTAAGAAAAAGATTTGTGCTTTTTGTGTCGATAAAGCTGAAGGCATAGATTATAAGGATGTAAGCAAACTTAGAAAATATGTATCTGAAAGAGGGAAGATTCTTCCAAGGAGAATTTCCGGAAATTGCGCAAAGCATCAGAGACAGCTTACAGTGGCAATAAAAAGAGCAAGAAATATTGCTCTTCTGCCTTACACAACCGAATAGGCAAAATAAATATAAAAAAATGCAGCCGGGTATTATAATACCCGGCTGCTGCTTGATTGTTGAGAAATAGAATTTAATTCATTTTATGTCTAATTGTGTATGACATTATATAGAGGATTTACAGCCCGGATACAGAATATATTCTGTAGCATATTTTTTGAGGGGGCTTTAAATAGGATGAACGAGGACTTTAACGTAACAGGTAATATAAAAACGATAGAATGGCTTAAAGTTGAAATACTGTCTGCTTTATCCTCGCTTAACAAGGGACTTTTAAAGGGATCGAAAGCAAGCAAGGATGTGATTGCGGATTGCATTGCGGGAATGGTCATATTATTGTATCTCCTTTCAAAAAGGATAGGCATAGAGTTTTCATATATAGACTCAAAGGTACAAAATAAATTGAAATTGGGCATACTTGAAGAGGATGAAATAGAAAAGGACTATGGAGATCTTTCGAAACTTTTGAACTATATAAGAGAGAGGAAATAATCCATTATGAATAAGATAAATACAAAGGCATTGGTGGAGGCGTCCATATTAATAGCTATCGCGTCCATAATCATAATAATGAGCATATATGTACCTTTTTTTATGATAGTAGGATATATATTATGGCCCATACCTATAACATTGCTTACATTTAAATATGATATAAAGATGAGCTTAATGTCGCTATTTGCACTATTTTTGATTGTATCTGCATTTGCAAACCCGATTTCGGCGTTTTCACTTATACTTTTATACGGCATACCAGCAGTAATTCTCGGGATATGCCTGAGGAGAAAGACATCGCCTTTTATTACAGTTTTATCGATGGCGGCTTCCATGTTTATATCATATATAGTTACTATAAAGCTTTCCACATTGATATTTGGAATAGATGTAATGAAGGAAACATATAAGATGTTTGATGACGGCATATCAGGGGCAAGAGAAATGCTAAGGGGCATGCAAATAAGCGAAGAGCAGATAAATGTGATGATTCCTAAGGAACTTAACTCCTCACTTTTGAGAATGGTTTTGCCGGGGATGCTCGCAGTTACATCTATTTTAGGTTCATTTTTAAATTATTACGTTGTGGGCATCATATTTAAGAGACTTAAAATAAAAATAGACACCTTAAAACCGTTTAACGAATGGTATGTGAGCAACAGTTTAAGCTATGGCCTGTTTTTTTCAATGCTTGTATCATTTATACTTGTATATTTAAAGGTAAATAATGCCGATATTGTGTTCAACAGCATATATATCATATTTCAGTTCGCTTTTATAATAGATGGTTTTGCCGTAGTTTACTGGTTTTTAAGGTCCAGAAGAATAGGGAAAATACTGAGCATATTTATAATGGTAATGCTGCTCAGCCTGTCGATGGTTATATTTTACCTTGGGATTATTGATTTTATATTAGATTTTCGAAAAATAAATCCATCGAGAAAGAGAAGAATTTACCCGGGGGAATAATCTATGAATGAACATAACAGAATTTTAAAAGTCCTGATGCCGAATACGAAGATATATCTTATAATCATTGGACTGTATACGGTTATGATGTTTTTCTACAATATTTATCTTGGCGCTTTGTGTTTGCTTCTTTTAGGAGTGCTCATCTATTATAACCTTTTGAGCATAAAAAACCGTAAAAGCGAATGGACAAAATATATAGAAAATCTGTCGTCCGATTTGGGGTTGGCCACTAAAAACGCAGTTTTGAACCTGCCACTGCCTCTTATAATATGCGAAGATAACGGGACGGTTTTATGGTATAACAAATCGATGGGCGATTACTTTACAAATGTAGATTTACTGGGCAAGAAAGTAAATGAGTATATAAAGGATATCGATATAAAAAATATTATATCGAAAAACATACAGATTGTTGACAAAGTCTTGATAGGGGATAAGATATTTTCTGTGCTTGTCAATCCCATAGATATTACGGATAGTAAAAGACAGAGCAAATATATTGTCATGCTGTATTTTATAGATAATACCGGCTATTATAATCTGAGCAAAAAATACGAGAGCCAGAGACCTGTGGTATGCCTTGTGGATGTAGATAACTTTGATGAAGCCCTGAAAAGTGTCGACGATGTGAACCGCCCGACGCTTGTGGCAGAAATAGATAAAAAAATCAACATGTGGGCGAATGAAACAAATGCGGTAATCCAAAAATATGATGATGATAAATATATACTGTTTTTTGAAGAAAAATATCTGGATGCCGTTATCGCAAAAAAGTTTGATATACTGGATAGCATAAGGGATATAACGGCTGGCAATAAATTTCCCGTTACGCTCAGCGTAGGCGTCGGTAAAAACGCACACGATTTAGGGAGCCTTGCATCCTATGCCTCGTCTGCAAGGGACCTTGCTTTAGGGCGCGGTGGAGATCAGGCGGTGGTCAAAGATGGGGAAAAGCTTTTGCTTTTCGGAGGAAAGACAAAAGAGGTTGAAAAGAGTACAAAAGTAAAGGCAAGAGTTATTGCCCACGCTTTATCCGATTTGATAGACCAGAGCGGAGAAGTTTTAATAATGGGACATGACACGCCGGACCTTGATTCCTTAGGTTCTGCTCTTGGCATATTCAGAGCTGTTAAAAACAGGGGAAAAAATGCGTATATCATTTTGAACAAACCTAATGACACCATACAATCCCTTCTCAAAAGGATGGAGGGTATGGCTCTTTACAGCAACATATTTATAACCGATGAGCAGGCTTTAAACAGGATAGCCAAAGATACTTTACTGGTAATCGTAGACGTGCATATAAAGAGCTTTACGGAGTTCCCGGGTATAGTGGATAAAATTGAAAAGATAGTTGTAATAGATCATCACAGAAAGAGTGCGGACTTTATAGACAATGCGGTGCTCTATTATATAGAGACATATGCTTCTTCAACAAGTGAACTTGTGACAGAGCTTATACAATATACTTCCGAAAAGCCGAACCTTACCGTCATCGAGGCTGAAGCGCTTATGGCAGGTATAATGGTAGATACAAAAAATTTCGGATTCAAGACAGGCGTCAGGACTTTTGAAGCGGCATCTTTTTTAAGAAGGTGCGGTGCTGATACGACATCGGTAAAACAGTTGCTGGCAGACGACTTTGCAACATATATCGAAAGGACGGAGACTGTTAAGAATGCAAAGATAATAGGGGAAAATATAGCCATATCGATATGCAAAGGAAGGGAAGGCAGTCTGTCGCTGGCAGTTCCTCAGGCAGCCGATGAACTTTTAAATATCAAGGGTATAGAGGCTTCGTTTGTCCTTGCAAAACAGGGTAAGGACGTCATAATAAGCGGAAGGTCCCTCGGGGATATGAACGTGCAGCTCGTCCTTGAAAAGCTCGGGGGCGGAGGACATTTGACCGTCGCCGGTGCAAGGATATATGACGTCTCATTGGACGAGGCGGAAAAGATGGTTATCGATGCAATAAAACAATATCAGGAGGAGGGCGAAACAGAATGAAAGTAATATTGAATGTTGATATTAAAGGAGTAGGCAAGAAAGGTCAGATAATAAACGCATCTGACGGTTATGCGAGAAATTATTTATTGCCAAGGAAATTTGCGGTATCCGCAACAGGCGGCAATCTTACATCTCTTAATGAAAAAAAGGAAGCAGAGAAATACAGGAAACAGAATGAAAGGGAAAAGGCATTTGAAACAGCAAAGAAACTTAGCGGACTAAAGGTTTTGTTCAAGGTCAAAGCCGGAGAGAACGGCAAGCTTTTCGGTTCCATAACGTCGAAGGATATTGCCGGGGAAATAAAAAAACAACACGGCTTTGAAATCGATAAAAGGAAAATAGTGCTTGATGAGCCCATAAAGTCCGAAGGTATATATAATATTGAAGTCAAAGTATATCCCGAAATAAATGCAAAATTGAAGGTGGAAGTCACAGCCGAGTAAAGGGGACAGCAAATTGAAATCTGTACTGCAGGACTATATCGAAACAGATGGACCAAAATTTATCGAAAACAAAGATGCTGATCAGGATGATCTTTTGAAATATGTTGATATTCTCTATAATGTTACAGGCAATGTGATTGGAAATGATGTTGTAAAAAAAAGAGCCGTCAGGGGAAATCTATATGAATATATAGAATGCAAAGACTTAAGAAAAAAAGTATATGCTCTCATGAGAATAGTTTTTAAAGACAGCGACGATTTAGCTGTACCTTCTGACGATGAAATACGTGAAGCAATCGAAAAAGTTGAGGATGAGCTGGCGAACATACTGGCTAAAAGGCACGTTGAAGCCGATATACGCAGGAAAGTCGATAAAATACTTGTGGAAAAACAGGAAAAATATATGGAGGAGCTTAAACTTTCGATATTGAAAAAGAGGACAGGCTGTGAAAATGCAAAGACTCTTAAAAAATATGCAGATCTTGAAGTCTTAGACAGGATTAAGCTTTCAAAGTCAGTAAGGGAGCTTTTGCGACCGTCAAATATCAGTGAGATCATAGGGCAGGAAAAAGCCATTAAATCGCTTATATCGAAAATCGCATCGCCTTTTCCGCAGCATGTTATATTATATGGTCCCCCGGGTGTCGGTAAGACGACTGCTGCACGGCTCGCTCTTGAGGAAGCCAAGAAAATTTCATATACGCCCTTTAAGTATAAAGCAAAATTTGTTGAAGTGGATGGGACCACATTAAGGTGGGATCCGCGGGAGATAACGAATCCTCTTTTGGGTTCTGTGCATGACCCTATATACCAGGGTTCTAAAAGGGATTTAGCCGAGGATGGGATAGCCGAGCCGAAGCCGGGGCTTGTTACCGAAGCCCATGGCGGCGTACTGTTTATAGATGAAATAGGCGAGCTTGACGAGATGCTCCAGAATAAACTGCTGAAGGTACTGGAGGATAAAAAAGTAGAATTTTCATCTGCATACTATGATCCTGACGATGAAAATACCCCCATGTATATAAAAAAACTCTTTGAAGAAGGGGCACCGGCAGATTTTGTTTTAATAGGAGCAACGACAAGACAGCCTGATGAAATAAGCCCGGCGCTTCGTTCGAGATGTACGGAAGTTTTCTTCGAACCGCTGTCAAAGGATAATATTGTACAGATTATTGAAAATGCGGCAGAAAAGTTGGGAATAATTATCGATGACGGAGTGGCCAGGACTATAAGCGATTATACTATAGAGGGGCGCAGGGCTGTAGGCATACTGGCGGATGTTTATGGGTATACGCTTTATAAAAATTATAAAAGCGATTACAAGGGCAATCTTCGCATATCAAAAGATGATCTTTTAAACGTCCTTGCAGATTCAAGGATGGTCCCTTATTCTAAAAACAAGGCAAGAGGCTGTATGGAAGCAGGCAGGATACTGGGGCTTGGCGTCTTTGGATATTTAGGCTCTGTAATAGAAATAGAAGCTGTTGCATTTAAAGTGGAAAAGAAAGGCCAGGGCAAAATAAGGTTTAACGAACAGGCCGGTACGATGGCAAGGGATTCGGTCTATAATGCCGCATCTGTCATAAGAAAACTTACAGGCAAAGATCTGTCGGATCTGGATATACATGTAAACGTCATAGGCGGCGGGAATGTGGATGGCCCTTCAGCCGGTGCAGCATTGGTCTGCGTTATATTAAGCGCGATTGATGAAAAACCCATACGGCAGGATGTAGCTGTCACCGGTGAAATTTCCATAAGAGGAAATATAAAGCCGGTAGGCGGCATACTTGAGAAAATATACGGTGCAAAACAGGCAGGGATTAAAAAAGTTATTATCCCGCAGGAGAATATGAACGATGTTCCGAAGGACATAAGAGATATAGAAATAGTGCCTGTATCGGAAATAGAACAGGTTATTGAGGTGGTATTTTAATGGATATGCTAAGGGTTCCCCCTAATAATTTGGAAGCGGAACAATCTGTACTGGGTTCAATGCTTCTCGATAAAAATGCTATTTCTATTGTGTCGGAAATGCTAAGAGGGGAAGATTTTTATAAAGAAGCACACAGACTTATCTTTGATACTATTATTGAATTATTTGACAAGGATGAACCTGTAGATCTTGTAACCATTGTCGACAGTCTAAGAGCAAAGAATATACTCGAGACCGTAGGAGGTATGACATACCTTTCAAATCTTGCATCGTCAGTTCCTACAACGGCCAATGTCAAGTATTACGCAAAGATTGTTGAGGAAAAGTCGACGCTTAGAAAGCTTATAAAATCCTGCACCGAAACAATGGAAAAATGTTACCAGGGTTCTACGGATGTTCCGGCAATACTGGATAAAGCCGAGAAGGATATATTTGATATATCCCAGAAGGCAGTAACACATGATTTTGAGCCGTTAAGCAGGGTACTCGAAAGAGGTTTTGACGAGATAGAAAAGCTTTACAATAATAAGGGATCCATAACAGGTATTCCTTCAGGCTTCCCGGAGCTGGATGCGAAGACATCAGGTTTTCAAAAGGGCGATATGATACTCATAGCGGCAAGGCCGAGCATGGGAAAGACGGCATTTGTATTGAATATTGCCGAATATGCGGCGATAATGAACCATAATATCGTTGCATTGTTCAGCCTTGAGATGCCAAAAGAACAGATAGCATACAGAATGCTATGCTCGGAGGCAAATATCGATATGTTGAAGCTTAGAAGCGGAAACTTAAGCGATGATGACTGGGAGAGGTTAGCGGCAAGCGCAGGCCCTTTAGCATCTGCGAAAATATTTATCGATGATACGCCGGGTATTTCCGTAACGGAAATGAGATCAAAATGCAGAAGACTTAAGATAGAGCATGGCCTTGACATAATAATAATAGATTATCTCCAGCTTATGCAGGGAAGGGGCAGGCCGGAAAACAGGCAGCAGGAAGTATCCGAAATATCAAGGTCCATAAAAGCCCTTGCAAAAGAGATGGATACACCCGTTATCGCGTGCGCTCAGCTTTCCCGTGCCCCGGAGGCCAGGACAGATCACAGGCCGATGCTCAGTGATCTTAGAGAATCAGGCTCCATCGAGCAGGATGCTGATGTCGTATGCTTTTTATACAGGGATGAATATTATAATCAGGATACGGATAAGAAAAATATTGCAGAGGTAATAATATCGAAGCAGAGAAACGGTCCGACAGGCACTGTTGAGCTTGCATATATAGGAAAGTATACAAAATTTGGAAGACTGGATAAGTTTCATCAGGCGCAATAGGGAGACGTGGATCTCATAATGTGCCGGCGGCGGTAGAAGCTAAGCTAAATGGAGGTTAATATGAATAATCAATACAGACTCAAGTATCATGTAATGCCTGAAAAAGGTTGGATGAATGACCCAAACGGATTAATACAATATAAGGATAAGTATCATATGTTTTTTCAGCATCATCCTTACAGTACCGAGTGGGGACCAATGCACTGGGGACACGTTATAAGTTCGGATTTAGTTCACTGGAAGTATCTACCTATTGCATTGAGACCTGGGGATTCCTATGACAGAAACGGTTGCTTTTCAGGAAGTGCAGTGGATGACGATGGAACGTTTACATTAATATACTCGGGAAATGTAGACGATAGGAGCCCGAAGCAGGTCCAGTGTGTGGCAAGAAGCATCGATGGTGTTAACTTTGAAAAATATGAAGGAAATCCCGTTGTAGAAGATGTACCTTCCGATGGCTCGGACGATTTTCGGGACCCCAAGGTATGGAAGCATAACGGTACATGGTATATGGTGACAGGGTCCTCCAAGGATGGCATCGGAAAAGCGCTTTTATTTAAGTCAGTGGATTTAAATAACTGGGAATATGTAGGCGTTACGGCAGAAAGCGACGGGACACTAGGAAGCATGTGGGAATGTCCGGATTTATTTCCCTTAGGAGAAAGATTTGCACTTATAGTATCTCCTATAAACATGAAAAGATCAAAGAACATCTGCCTCATAGGGAATATGAATTATGATACAGGCAAGTTTACTTATGAGTACTATAAGGACTTGGACTATGGCTCCAATTTTTATGCAGCTCAGACATTTATCGATAAAAAGGGCCGCAGGATAATGTTTGCGTGGATGAACATGTGGGATAAAGAGATGCCGGAAAAAAAGGAAGGGTGGGCAGGTGCCATGACCATACCCAGAGAGCTGATATTGAGGGATGACGGTTTGCTCATCACACGCCCCATAGAGGAACTTGAATCGCTTAGAGGTGAAAAAGCAAGCATTAATGATGCCGATCTGGCACCAAATGAAAATTTGCTCAAAGATGCTGCAGGCGATGCAGTGGAAATAGAAGCGGAGTTTATGCTCGATGAAGACTGCAAAACTCAGTTTGGTTTTGAACTCAGATGTTCCGGGGATGGAAGAGAAAAGACGGTTGTCGCATATAACCCGGGAAAAGAAGAGCTTGTTGTGGATAAAACGAGATCAGGTATCATAAAAGACGGCAGGAATGTATGCAAAATGAGAAAAATGCCGGATAATATAATAAAGCTTCATATATTCCTTGATGCATCCTCCGTTGAAGTATTCGGCAACGATGGAGAAGTGGCGGTTTCAAACAGGATTTATCCATCAAGGGACAGCCTCGGCATGAAGCTGTTTTCAGACGGAAGCGATATAAAACTAAAAACCCTCAACATATGGAAACTAAATTCCATAGGATTATTATGACGAGAATCCTAAACCAGCACTTGCTGATAACAAAAATGTAGCTTCAACATCCATAAAGTCTGGGAAAGATTGATGAAGAGCAAATCAAAACTCAAAAAACATATACAGATAGAAAATGTTAGCTACTTCGATTCATAATTTGGGATCAGACATAAATAGAATTATGTTATTTTGATCAACGAATGAGCATTATGAAAGAGTGTTCAAAATAACATAAGCTCATATTGCGAATTGAAGATGCTAGCTAATAATATTTTGACACCGTTATATCCGATATGTTATAATGCAATAAGGTTGGCAAGCTTAGGTTGCTTGCTAAAAAATGATGGGTTAAATAAGTTAAAAGACAGGCTCCCGTAGCGCAGCCGGTAGCGCAACTGATTCGTAATCAGTAGGTCGGCGGTTCGAATCCGCCCGGAAGCTCCAGTGAAATCAAGGGTTTAGGGCACATAGTAAAAATTAAAAAATCTTCAATGGGAACAATATGGGAACAATATAAGCCAAAAAATAAAATATGGGAATAATTAAGTTTGCTTATGTGGTTTTAGTTTGTCTTTTTTAAACAAAATATTGCTCATTTTCTGTGCGGCATCTTCATCAGCTGATTTAAAGGCATGAGCATAAATATTCAGAGTTGTTGACGTATTACTGTGCCCTAACCTTTTTGAAACCTCCTCAATATTTTCATCAGCGTTTATAAGTAATGCTGCAGATGTATGCCTAAGCTGATGGAAAGTAATATATTTCATATTATTTTTCTTTAGAAATTTTGAAAACCATTTTGATATAGTATAAGGATACAGAGGGAGGCCATTCCACTGTGTAAATATATAATTTGTGTTATGCCATTTGTCACCACATTTTAATCTACTTTTATCCTGCTCAATTTTATATTTATTCAATAAACTAGAAATTTCTGGTGGGATAGCAATTTTTCTTATGGAAGTTTTATTTTTGGGCTCTTTTTTGAATATACCTTCATCAGGTAAATATTCAGATGATTGGACAATATCAATATTATTATCTTTAATATCTATGTGGTCCCAAGTTAAACCCGCTAATTCTCCAAGCCTCATTCCTGTTGCCAATGTTAATAATATTGCAATTTTATATTTTAATTCTTCATCTTCAAGCGCATTCACGAGTTTATCAACTTCATCTTCACTATAATATTTCGCCTCAATCCTTTGTACCTTAGGAGGCTCAACATTTGATACAGGATTGGACTCTAAAATCTGCCATTTGACGGCCACTTGGAAGATTGAGTGCAAAAGTCTATGATAATGCATTATTGTATTGTTCGAAAGCTTGTTATCCTTAACATGTCTTTTATCTCTTCTCATACCATTTTCCTGAAGATTTGAGTAAAATTCAAGTATATGAATAGGTTTTATTTTGTTGAGTTTCATATGCCCTATTGCAGGCAAAATACGCAATTTTAAAAGCCTATTATATTCATATATTGTTTTAGAGGCAAGTTTAGGTTTAGCATATTCTTTTAACCATTTATCAGAAAAAGCTTTAAAAGTAAGGTTATCCGGATTAAGAAAAATATCCTGACAGGCCGAATTGAAGAGGTTGAGTTAGGAAGCTTTAAGCCTAACCTTGCAAGTATTATAAATACGAGCATACAGGAAATTAAAAAAGAAATAGTGCAAGTTACTTCTGATTACCAAGCGGCAATAGATAATGCGACAAAGCTTATTACTGGCTCCAAGGGCGGGAATGTAGTAATTAATAGGGATGCAGACGGGCACCCCACAGAAATTTTGATAATGGATACTACCGATGTCAATATTGCAAAAAATGTATGGCGCTGGAATGCTGGTGGATTTGGATACAGCTCTACAGGGATTAATGGCCCTTATACTGTAGCTATAACAATGGACGGACAAATAGTGGGTTCTTTTATTGCTGCTTTGAAAATTACTGGCGAACAGATTGATGGCGGAACTATCACAGGCGCTACACTAAAGACATCCAATCTAAGTGACTATATAATAGTGCATAACCAGTATGTTGATTTGTATATCGCTGGGGTATTACAAATGAGGTTGGGAATAGCGGCAATGAGCGGAAATAAATACCCATATATTGCATTTGGCAATACGGCAGCCGACATTATGACCGCGAAAACTTATGTTTGGTATGCACATGATGATGCAGGCGGCCATTTGACTATAAATACCGATGGTGCATTAAATTTGTTATCTGACAGTGAAGTCGCAATAAATGCGCCTGATGTGTATTTAGTCGGCAATATTTATAAAAATGGCAGCCCATTATAAAAGGAGATGGTAATATGTATACACCAACAAATTGGGTTGATGATGTGACACCCTTAAATGCGGCCAATTTAAATAACATAGAACAAGGTTTAACTGCCCATGATTTAAAATTGGCGGATATTATTAATGTAAAAAGCTTTGGTGTTAAAGGCGATGGAGTAACTGACGACACGGCCGCACTACAATCATTATTTGCTAGTATAACAACGCCATCAGTAGTATTATTTCCGCCGGGAACATATATCGTAAAACTGCCATTGACTGTAAATGTAAATTACACAAAAATAATCGGTTATGGCGCAAAGATAGATGCGAGCGCGTTGACAGGTGCAGTATTATTTGACCTTAAAGCAACTATATTGAATTTCCCGTATACAAACAGTACAGTAACAATAGAAGGGCTTGAAATATTAGGCAACGGTATGACGAGTGGCGGCACTTTATTTAATATAAATAACCTTGATACTACCAATAAATATTCGGCCGCGCATATAGCTTTTGTAAATATTGCAGGGCACGACTTTTCAACAGGTATATTCATAGGCAATAATGCATACTGTTTAACTTTTAACCATTGTAACTTCTATTCAATGGATACAATTATGAAAGCACCAACCGGATACTCAGACAATGCTGAACGTTATAGCTTTTCTCAATGTACGTTGTTTAACAGCAACCTGGTATTGGATATTACGAACTCTGCTGATGTTTACTTTGATAATTGCTCGATTGACTATAATGCTCGTATATTTAATCTGGGATCAAGCAGAGCGTTTGTGAACCAATGCCATATTGAATATGGCAAAGGAAATGAGTCAGCTGAATATGCTCAAATAGAGATATCCAGCGCTACGGTTATTTTGAGTTTGGTAAATTGTTTCATAATGGGCGTTTCAACAATATCGTCTAAGACATTTATTAACACTACAGATGGCGGCACAATAGATATAACAAATTGCATTATGAATAATTTACCAACCAGCAGAATAATATCACATACAGGTAATCCACGAATCAATATTTATGGTTTGAAGGGGAACGAATTTGCAAAGAACTATGTACCTGCTGATGCGCTTTCATTCTTGCCAGATCCGAGTTTTGAAGGTGCAAACGCATTAACGCAACTTACAGTTACTCAGACGGGGACATCTACGATTACAGTTGATAGCACCACCCCCCATAGTGGTACAAAATGCTTAAAGTTTAATAAACCTACTGCTGGGGATAGTTGTATGATTGCAGTAACACTGCCAGCTACGGTAATGGATAGAATATTTATGGATTTTTGGGCTAGTTATTCAATTACTAAAGGTTCAAACGCTTATGACCAGGGCCGCATAAAAATTATGTACTGCGATAAGGACGGCAACACAATTCAGCAATACGAAGATTATTTTAGTGGCACTTCATCATATGTAAATATGTGCAGTGCCTCTTTGCAAAATAGCAATGCCCCAAAGGGGACGCAGCAAGTTAAAATTTTTATAGATATTTACGGAGCAGGAATAGGCACTATGTATCTTGATGATCTGTATATAAATGTAACAAGATAGAAATAATCAAACTTTTCTGGAGTTACATTATGGACGAAATCTTAAGAAAGCAGGTGCAGAAGTAGATGAAAAAATTTACGCAAGAACAAGTGCAAAATTGTGTAACAAAATGCTATATAACACAAGACCAGGCTAATACAATTCTTGCTGTGATTTTTCTAATTTAACATGAAAATGGAAAGTACATAGAATTAAATTTATATAGTTCTATGTACTTTTTAAAAAGATTTCATTTAAATCTCTATTTTTAAATTTTCATTATGCCATTTAAATGGTTTGCCTAAAATAAATGGAACATATTTATTTATAATATACGATATTGGAGTTAGAATATTTAAAACTAATATTGTATACAGAATGCCATATATATCATTTGCTTGATTAACAACATGGGCCATATACAATAATTTGTTTAGCATGGTAAACCCAAAGCACACATGTAATGAAAAGAATGTTAATGTGTGCTTACCTAAATAATTTAAAATTTTAGATTTAACTAATAATTTTGATACTGCTATATAAGTGAAAATACCTATCAATGCAAGTTGCAAATTATATATATATAAATAAATATGACTAATGTTGACTAATTGAGAAGCGAAAATACTTCTATAAATGTGTGGCTTAAAATAAAGTAAGAGGGTTAATATAATTGAAGATAAAAATAGTATCGGCTTTAAAATATTTAAATATTTAGTTTTGCATTTTATTTCTCTAATTATATTTGCTATACCATAGAAAAAAATATACCACATTCCTGCATCTACTCCCCATGGCAAAGGATAAACGGTGCCTAATGTGTGTAACTTTATCACGCCAATATATCCAGATATTAATAAAAGTATAATGATTAAAAAATTGTTTTTAATATATTTTTTCAACAAATAATAAACAATTTCTACAGCAAATAGTGAAGGCAAAAACCAAAGAGGAACGTTGTAAAATATAAAATTTCTTTTAGCTAATATAAAAGATTTTAATATTGATAAAAAGTTTATTGAATTTTTATTTGGTCCAGACAAAGAAGTAAATATAAATATAATTATTGATATTAAAGAAAACCAGCAATATGGTATTAATAATGATTTTATCCTTGATTTTATAAAATCTAAAGTTTTAGGATATCTTGATAATGAAAATAAATATCCTGATATAAAAAAGAATAATGGCATGTGAAATGAAAAAATGTAAGTAAACAATCTTCCAGATTTAGGAGCATGCCCTAAAATAACAAATATAATGCCTATACCTTTTAGAACATCAGCCCATTGAATACGATTTTCCAAAAATTATAACCCCCTATTTCAACAATTAGGCATATTATATCACAAGATGGAACATAATGAAACATTTACATCACAATAGGATGGTTTTCACTACCAACTTCTATTATAGATGCTTTGAAGAATCCTAGCATTGAAGGGCTTGCTTTCTATGATGGCTCAAATACAAAAAACTATATGTAGTAGTAAATGGGAATACTGTCACATGGGATGAAGGCATGATTGGCGATATTAATGTTAATTTTCTGGTACTTGATGATTCTATTGAGATTTCAGAAATTACATCTGAGGTAATTGCCTTAGACAAGAAAAGCCAATGCATAAGCCCTGAAGAGCAGAGACTTAGGGATATTGAAGCGGCAATTGCCATAACGGTTATAGCCGCTTTTATATTACAGGCAATAAAAATATTTCATTGGTAGGAGGGAAATTAGATGTATAAAGGTATTGATGTTTCAAAATATCAAGGTGTAATTGATTGGGATGCTGTAAAAAAGGCGGGATTGGATTTTGCAATTTTACGGTGCGGATATGGTACGGATTTGCCGTCGCAAGACGACCCATATTTTGAACGTAACGTAAGCGAATGTGATAGACTTGGTATCCCGTACGGAGTGTATCTTTATAGCTATGCTTTGAGCATTGAAGATGCACATAGTGAGGCAAAACACGTATTAAGGTTATTAAAAAACAAGAAACCTTCTTATCCAGTTTATATTGATATAGAGTATGACACCTATAAAAACAGGCATGGCATTACAGGCAAACAATTGTTTACAGATATAGTTAAAACATTTTGTGAAGATTTAGAAGCAGATCATTATTTTGTAGGATGGTATACAAATAAGGAATTTTACGAAGGGTATATTTATCCCGAACAATTAAAGGCTTACACATTTTGGTATGCAAGACCGCACGTAAGTAATCCCGAAAAATATGGGCAGGCCATTTCACAAACCGAAATAGGAACGACTGGTGGACATTGGGCTGGTATAAATGGCGCATGTGATACTGATATTTGCAGCGTAGATTTTCCGAAAATTATAAAAAGCAAAGGATTTAACGGATTTGATAAGACTATAAATCAGACTAACCCAACAACGGTACAACCTAAACCCGAGTCTGTAATAAATGTACCGGATTATTATATGGTTCAGTACGGGGATACTCTTTCGGGAATAGCAGAGAGATTTCATACTACAGTTGCTAATTTGGCGGCTATTAACCATATAGCAAATCCTAACCTTATAAGGACAGGGCAAAAATTAGTGCTGAAAGGCTCTGTGGCGACAGATAAAGTATCAGTAATATATTATGTCGTTAAGCCAGGGGATACGCTTTCAGAGATAGCAATACAATATAAAACGAGTGTTAAAAATTTATGTAAATTGAATCCGCAAATTAAAAATCCGGACCGTATTTATGCAGGGCAGAGAATTAGAGTTAAATAATTAATGAAGGGTGTCGTGAAATATGATGCCCTTTAAATTTATAAAAGTGTATTAAAAATCTTAAAAATGTAAAGAATGAGAGGAGAAATGTATTATGTTAAGGTATTTATTGATGGCATTAGTGGTTTTAGCGGTGGCGGGATATCTGTTCTATGTTTACAAGAAGCTGGGCAAAAAAGCAATGCTCGCAGAAATAAGAAAAGGGCTATATGCAGGGATGCTGACAACCGAGAAGAAATGCGGGCCGAATGCAGGCGATAAGAAATTTGCATTCCTAATTGCCCACTTGTATGACTTCGTTGCGCCTGAGCTTCTGAAAAAGTTTATATCCGGTGATGAAGTTAAGCTTTTCGTACAGAAAGAATATGACAAATACTATGCTGTAGCGAAGGATTATTTGGATGATGGACAGGTTAACGGAAGTGTCAATACAGCACCTCCGGAAGCGCCCAAAGAAATAAATCCTACTGGGCAGGTAACCAATACAGAAAAACTATAATGAAATGCCCTCGGGAAACCGGGGGCTTATTTTTTTGCCTAAATATATATTAAATTTGCGCACCAGAGGCCCCAGGATTAACAGAGTGGATAGCAGTGGTATGTTTATACCCCTAAAATTGAAATAGAGCATTTTACGGAGCAGGAAAATAATCACACATAGTCAATTAGCTGAAGAACTTAACTCGGTATCACCCATTGTATGTGAAATCATTTTTTCAAGGTCCAATCCTGAAACTAACAAAATGCCATTTCTTTTAGCATATTGGACAGCTGGTTGAGTAAAATTTGATGTAGTAACAAATATGCCGGTTGCTTTCTCATCTATTGCGGCCGAATGAAGTTTTTGTATAGAAGGTCTGCTAATTAGATTGTCCCTTTTATAGAGTTTCACTTCAACTACATATCTTGATTTTCGGTAACGCATTATTATATCCTTTCCGCAGTCTCCTGTGGCCTTAGTTACCCTCACTTTATATCCCTGCCTTTGATACAATAATCCTATGAATTTTTCAAAATCTGTTGGACGCTTGTGATACGTCTCGATCAATTGGTCTATAGTTTTATATTTGCGAAGTAGTTCGTATTTATATTTCCGCTTATAAGCCTTATATACAATAAAAAATGAAAAAAACAATACAACCAAAAATATACATTGTTCAGGGAAGGATGTGGTAAACAATAATACAATTGAAAATATAAACATTATGTTTGATCATTATGTTTGATTTTGATAATTTATATCTATTTTGAAGTTTCATATTATCACCTAGCTGAAATTATTAACATGTTTGTAGTATATTAGAAGGTTTTTCCCACTACGCGTAGAATAAATATGTATCCTTTGTATGGAGTGATGGGCATGAAACTTATATGCGAATTAAAGCGGATACGACTTTAGGAATTTATGATAGATAGTAAAAGAGAATTTGCTACCAATCTAAATGTCGAGGAGCATACATATTCTAACTGGGAAGAGGGGAGAACATTCCCTACTTTACCTATAGCATATGAAATAGTGCAAAAGTTAAACAGATCCATTTATGACATATGGCACCCGTGAGGGTGCTTTTTTTGTACGCCCAACATGTCTGTTGAGCCGATAGGTTGAAAGAAACCTTATCA
>JASEJN010000046.1 GCA_030016385.1 Clostridiales bacterium
GCCCATTAAAGCGGCACGCGAGCTGGGTTCAGAACGTCGTGAGACAGTTCGGTCCCTATCCGTCGCGGGCGCAGGAAATTTGAGAGGGGCTGTCCTTAGTACGAGAGGACCGGGATGGACAGACCAATGGTGCACCAGTTGTCCCGCCAGGGGCACAGCTGGGTAGCTAAGTCTGGGACTGATAAGCGCTGAAAGCATCTAAGCGCGAAGCAGGCCTCAAGAAAAGATTTCCCACGATGTATGCAAATACATCGGTAAGACGCCTCAGAGAACATGAGGTAGATAGGCTGCAGGTGTAAGCACGGCAACGTGTTAAGCTGAGCGGTACTAATAAGTCGAGGGCTTGACCAGACAACAGGTCGCAATACATTGTGCAGCAGAAAGGGCGGCAACAGCCCCGGGGATACACCCGTTCCCATACCGAACACGAAGGTTAAGCCCGGGTACGCTGATGGTACTGAAGCGGTGACGCTTCGGCAGAGTAAGTCACTGCCCATATTTCTTTCAAAAGCTTCAACAGATTCTGTTGAGGCTTTTGTTGTTTTTTGTTCTAATGCGGCAGCAAAGCCAAGAACTTATCAAAACTCTCATAATGCTCATTGTTGCTCAAAATAACATAAGTCCAAATTTTTAATTGAAGCTTTTTGAAGTGACAATGTTAAGAGATAGCAATATAATATATTTATATTATATTGCTTAACAGGGGTGAATATATGAAATTTAGAAGATGGTACGTATATGTTTTGATCGTTTGCGTTATAACTCTTGGTATATTTTCATGGCATACGTCCATAAAGCATAATATAAATAACAACAAGCAGGAAATAACTAGAAATCAGGATGCATTGCCGCAGAAACCAGAGCCGGATGAGCAGGAAGAGCAAAAAAAGGAGCCTGTAGATATTTCACTTGTGGCCGTAGGAGATGACCTTATGCATCTTGAAGTTATAAATGACTTTAAAAAGTCGGACGGCAGTTATGATTTTACTCCGCTTTATAGTGATATTAAAGATGAAGTTTCAAGTGCTGATATAGCCTTTATAAATCAGGAGACTATACTCGGTGGAACAAAGCTTGGTTTATCAGGTTATCCGACTTTTAATTCGCCCCAGGAATTAGGGAGAGACCTTATAAAAGTTGGATTTAATGTAATAAATCATGCAACAAATCATGCTCTTGATAAAGGGGTAAAGGGAATAAACAACACTATTTCTTTCTGGAGATCACACCCGGAGGTTACTATGGTAGGGATATATGAAAGCCAAGAGGATAGGGATACTATAAGAGTCGTAGATAAAAAGGGTATAAAAATCGCATTTTTATCTTATGCATATGGCACAAATGGCATACCGATTCCTAAAGGTAAACCTTACATAGTAAATATAATAGATAAAAATCTTATAGCTAATGATGTAAAGCGCGCAAAAGAACTTGCTGATGCTGTCATAGTATCCCTGCATTGGGGGAATGAATATCAGGAAGTCCCGTCGAAGCAGCAAAAAGAGCTTGCCTCGTATTTAGCAGATCTTGGAGTGACGTTAATAATAGGGCATCATCCCCATGTGCTTGAACCAGTTGAGTGGATGAAAGGGAAAGATGGGAACAATATGCTTGTGGCTTATTCACTCGGAAATCTCGTTTCATGCCAGAATGAAATTCCAAGGCTCGTAGGCGGGATGCTCAAGCTCAATATAGAAAAAGATGTTAATGACAGGATATCGATAAAAAATCCCGAAATTATACCTGTTGTCACACATTATGAGAGATATGCAAAGGGGTTTAGAATATACAAATTAAAAGACTATACCGATAGCCTTGCAAAAGCCCATGGATTAAACAGGCTGGGAAAGCATGTTACCGTCCAGGCATTTAAGAATGAGGCATCGGCGGTTTTAAAAGGCTGGTACAATTTAAAATAAATTTTACATAACTATTATTTTCCGGGAAATAATAATGAATAAATTTTTGATAATAGGCACATAATTTAAGGAGATGCACATTAGATGCATCTCCTTAAATTATGTTCTTACATTATCGCGGGGTGGAGCAATTGGTAGCTCGCCGGGCTCATAATCCGGAGGTTGTCGGTTCAAATCCTTCCCCCGCAACCATTTATATATTTAATTTAAAATTTGTTAATACTTTCTTAATAAGGAGTTCACTTTTGAATTGTACTATATAGATAATTAATAAGCCTCCTTTTTTAATATTTTATATGGAAGTGGCCCTTAAAATAAGGGCTATTTGTGTTTTTTGGCGTTTTAAAAACTGATTATCCCACAAATCAAACTAAATACATGTAATGTACTACAATTCGTAATTTGAGATTATATTATTTTGAACACTCATTCGCCAGATTCAAGTTTTGTAAGTTCTAAGGCCAGCAGCCTTAAGAATCCAATAGCTTTTGAAACTCGTTTCACTCAGACAATCAAAAGCTCTAAGGATTCTTTTGCGGCAGCAAAGCCAAGAACTTATCAAAACTCTTATAATACTCATTCGTCGTTCAAAATAACATAATCCTATTTATGACTGATTTCATATTACAAATCAATAATGTACCTAAAAAGCTATAAATAAATTTCACTGTATAGTATAATTTTATAAAGCACAAAAATATTGTGCAAGTTATAAACAAGCTTAACGCATGTGTACTAAATATATGTACTTAAACTATTTGAAGAATATTATGGAAAGAAACTCAGCGATTGAAATAATATCTTCCAAATATAAAAATGCATGCCCTTAAAATTGGAATCAAAGGTGAATTTTATGCTGTATAGAATAAAACAGTTTTTTAGAGGTATTTTTGTTTGCGTCCCGCCTGAAAGTGGTATACTTATTAAAAGATATTTAAATAAAAAAGAATATGATCTTTTTATGAAACTTCCTCCTTATGAAAGAGCTCATGCTTTGAATACTGCTTTTACAGTTCAAGGTTTCGGAGATATCGATAATAAGGAGATTATCGTGAAGGCGGCACTGCTCCACGATATAGGAAAAGTCGGCAGCGGTATTGGCATATTCGGGAAATCTATTTTAGTTTTGACGGATAAATTTTTTCCTGATTTTTCACATAAACTTTCACAAAAAATCGATATGTTTAAAATATATTATAAACATCCTGAAATAGGAGCTAAATTATTGGAAAGCATAGGAACAGATAAAAAAGTAATATTGCTGGTTGAAAATCATCATTCAAATAAATATATAAAGGGAATAGAGTATTTAAAAAAAGCTGACAGTTTAAATTGACAGGAAGGTGGTGTAGTATAAATGAAAAAACCATTAGAGCTTTTAATTTCTATCATAATATCCATTGTGCTGCTTAGTATAATATTTCCCTCGGATCCTAAGAAGACGGATCTTATAACACAGTTTAGGTCGTATATAAAATCCGGTAAAAAAAGCGCTGAAATTAAAAATTATACTTTGGGAAGGCTTCTTCAGGTTGACGAGGATGGAAGCGCACTCATATGGTCGACGGACGAGAAGCATTTATATTATTCGAAACCTTCAGAGGATATGGGATCCGACGAGCTCTGGGTATCGGATCTTAAGGAATATAAAAGCAATATTGAAAGCGATATTCAATTAATTAATATAAGAAATCCAAAATTAAGCCCTGACGGGAAAATGCTGGCATTTATATCCGGTCCGGAGGAGAAAAACAGTTTGATTTTGTACAATATGAATACGGGACAGTTTAAGGATATAACTCCGACAAAAATATTCGATATAGGCATAACTTCCTATGACTGGGATACCGACTCAAAAAATATATTGATGTCCCTGGATCTGGTAAGTCCATCTATACAAATCTATAACATAGAGATGGATGAGATAAAAAAGTTTAATATAAAATTGAGAAACTGCAGAAATGCTGCATTTTATAAAAATGGGGGCATAATGTTTTCACAACTGGATGAAGATGGAAAGTACAAAATCTATACGGCTGACAGCAGAGGTGGCAATATAACATATATTGCAGAAGGCTGGGATTTTATCTTATCAGATGATATGAACAAGATTGCCATATTGTCTGATGGTGATGGACAGGGGAACCTTTCGGTATATAATATCGATTCTAAAAAGACGGTAAACCTTTTGTCATCTCCTGCATCAAATGTTTACTGGGTATCCGACGGATCGCTTTTATATTCCAGTGAAAGGGACAGTGCGAATGCAAAAGTATTTGAAGGCGATATACACTATTACGGGAATGATGGAAAACAAAAAATCATAACAGGGGCGATACATACGATTTTTGTGCCATCCGAGAGTGGAAATAAGATAGCTATGACTTCTCCGGCATATATGAACGGCAAGAAAGAAGAAAAGGGTATATTTTTCGGAGAATTATTAAAAGATGCTACTAAAAAATAGATATATTTCAGGGGTGGTTTTATGAAGGGGAAAGAAAGAAGACAGCAGATAATAGAACTTTTAAATACCCATGGCAGACCTGTAAACGGTACGTATTTATCCCAAAAATTAATGGTATCGAGGCAGGTTATCGTTCAGGATATTGCAATATTGAGAGCAAAGGGGACAAATATCATCGCTACGCCGAGGGGATATATAATACCGGATTATCCTGAAAGCAGATATCTAAAAAGAATAATTGCATGCATACACGATAATGAAGGAATAGAGGATGAGCTAAATACAATTATTTCATGCGGCGGAAGGGTTATCGATGTGATGGTAGAGCATCCGCTTTATGGAGAACTCAGGGGAATGCTTATGTTATTTTCAAAAAACGATGTTGACGATTATATAAATAAATTAAGGGCAAGCAACGGGAAACCGCTTTTAGTCCTTACAGGAGGTGTTCACCTTCATACTATAGAAGCCGACAGCATAAAAAAACTGGACATGATAGAAGATAAACTGAGGGAGAAGGGCTATTTTCTGGATACAAAAGTATAGATTACCCGTGTGTCGGTTATTTTCGATAGAGAAAGTATTTTTAACTATTACGGAAGGCTAAGCAGGTGCATTAAATTATTTGAAGAATATTTTTCAAATGTAGAAAATGTATCTATGTTAGGTTGATATAACATTAACAATACGAGGAGGAATAAGATGAAACTTGAAAAGTTGTTAAATTGGAAAGTTATACTTGCAGCCCTTGTTATTTTGCTTATAATATTTTTTTCAAGTATAATAAATTTTTTGGTCAATGTCCAATGGTTCGTAGAAGTTGGATATTCCAGCGTGTTTTTTACAAAGCTATTTACCGAATTAAAGTTTGGGATTCCTATATTTGTTGTTTTATTTTTAATAATCTATTTTTATTTGTTATTTATGAAAGGACAATATATAAAGTATTCAAAAGCGATATATTCCAAGCAGCAGCTTAAATCTGCAAGTGTCAAATTATTTCTGGTGGCATTTATACTTTCTGCATTGATAGCGTTTGGCATAACATCGTCAAAATGGGACGATATTTTAAAATTTATATATGCAACCCCGTTTAATTTAAAGGATCCGCTGTTTGGGAAGGATATAAGTTTTTACATGTTCAGGCTTCCTATGTATAGGACGATTTACAATTTTGCGTTCAGCACGCTTTTTATAATAACTATATTAAATCTTATATTTTATCTTGTAGTTGCAATAAACACCATGAGCGAAAACAGATATTCCGACTACAATGTTCTTCAAATGGATAGGCACAGGAGATTCATGATAGGAAAGGGCGTGTTTGAATTTGCCGCAAAGCAGATGTCATTTTTCATCTGCGCCATATTTATAATGGTAGGAATAGGCTATTTGTTTAAAAATTATAACCTTGTTTATTCCTCAAGGGGTGTGGCATTTGGAGCAAGCTATACCGATGTCCATGTAACATATCTGTTTAACAGGATACTTATGGCATTAAGCATAGTTGCAGCTCTTTCCATATTCTATGCAATGTATAAAAAGAAAGTAAAGCTTACATTGTGGGTAATAGGAATAATGATAGGCGCATCCCTTGTACAGGGGATTTTTGAAACAGCTGTACAAAAACTCGTCGTATTTCCAAATGAAATAGTTAAAGAAAAACCATATATAGATTTCAATATCAAATATACAAGGCTTGCATATGGGTTGGATAATGTTGAGCAGAAGGATTTTCCGGCAGAACAGAATTTAACGCCCCAGGATATAGCCAGCAATAAAAATACCATAGATAACATAAGAATAAACGATTTTGCGCCGGCACTCGATGTATACAATCAGCTTCAGGGGATAAGGCCGTATTACAGGTTTAGCGATGTGGATATTGACAGATATACTATAAATGGAAAATATACGCAGGTTTTTGCTGCCGCAAGAGAGCTTGATAAAGATAAACTTCCGGCCGGATCACAGACATGGCAAAACAAACACCTTTTGTATACGCATGGCTATGGAATAACGATGTCACCGGTAAATAGCGTTACTTCGGAAGGGCAACCTAATTTCATAATAAAGGATATTCCACCGGTATCCTCATCGGATATAAAAGTAGACAGACCGGAGATATATTTCGGTGAGCTTGCGAATGATTATATAATAACCAATACAAAGCAGAAGGAGATCGATTACCCTTCCGGTGATTCAAATAATTATACTACCTATCAGGGTAGTGCCGGAATAAAATTAAATGGATTGAACAGATTGCTTTTTATGATAAAAGAAGGAAGCTTTAACTTCCTGCTTTCAAATGCCATAACATCCAATAGCAAGATAATATTGAACAGGAATATTGTTCAAAGGGTCCAGCAGATCGCTCCATTTTTAATATATGATAAGGATCCATATATTGTAGTAAATGGAGGAAAACTTTACTGGATAATAGATGCATATACGGCAAGTTCGGCTTATCCTTATTCGGAGCCTATAAATAATATCAATTATATAAGAAATTCCGTAAAGGTTATAATTGATGCGTATAATGGCAAAACAAATTTTTACATTTATGATAAAAAGGATCCGATAGCCATGACGTACAACAAGATATTCCCTCACCTTTTTAAGAGCGCGGATGAGCTTCCATCAGGGCTTAAGGAACATTTGAGATATCCTGAAGATATATTCGATATACAGCTTGAGATTTATAAAAAATACCATATGACGGATTCAAGCATATTTTATACCAGAGAGGATATGTGGTCTGTTTCAGGTCCCACAGCCGATACGGATCAGGCACAGGCACAAAACAATTCTGAACCATCGTATATAATAATGAAGCTGCCGGACGGGAAGGATGAAGAATTTATGCTCATAAATCCATATACACCGGCCGGAAAGGGAAACATGGTCGCCTGGCTTAGTGCGAGGATGGATAAAGAAAATTATGGCAAGCTTATAGTATATAAGTTCCCGAGGCAGAAGACTGTATACGGTCCTTCCCAGTTTAAGGCCATGGTAAATTCCGACCCTACGATATCAAAGGAAAAATCCCTTTGGAACCAGCAGGGGTCGGGTATCATGGAAGGAACTACAATAACAATACCCATAGATAAATCTTTACTGTATGTTATGCCCTTATATATAAAATCAACAGGTTCTAACAGCATACCTGAGATGAAAAGGGTAATACTCGGATATGGAGATAGAATAGTGATGGAAGATACGCTTGGCAAGGCATTAAACAGCATGTTCAATATACAAAATACCGGTACCACAACAACCCAGCAGGAAGAAAATACCCATCCTGGCACGACTACTATAAATGAAAATGCCGGCAACCTGATTAAGGAGGCAAACGATGAGTTTGCAAAGGCCAAGGATGCTCAGCAAAAAGGCGACTGGGCGGGATACGGAAGCCATATAAACAAGCTTGAAAGCTTGCTTAAGCAATTAAACGAGTTATCAAAATAGTACAGTTTTATTTTTGTTTTATCGTGATTTTTTTGGCTGCTGCTGTATATAAATAGAATAAGAATATGAAAAAGAGGTGACATTAATAAAGTTTAAAAGGCTGCTGCCTTTTCTACTGGTAATCGTATTTGTATTATCTGCCTGTCAAAGCAGTAATAGAATTTACACAGGATATAAAAATAAATATATGATAAATGTTTATTATAAACCTGATGAAAATTCGATATTTGGAAGTGAAAAACTATCATATAAAAATACTGAGAATATAAAATTAGACAAAATATATTTTCATTTATATCCTAATTTTTATAGAAATGAAGATAAAATATCTGCCATGGGAAATATAAACAGTATTTATCCTGAGGGGTTTAATCCCGGACAGATCGATGTTATTGATGCGCAGGTGGATAATAAAACAGTTAAATGGGATATAGAATCGCAGGATAAAACAATCTTGTGTTTAAATTTTACAAGGCCGGTAAATATAAACCAGAAAATAGAGATAAAAATAGACTTTCAAGAGAAACTTCCTTATGCATATACGGCCTTCGGTACCTTCAATGGGATAGCCTGCTTTGAAAACTGGTACCCTGTACTATGCGTATATGATAGCGGGGGTTGGCATAAAGAAGCGGGTTCGGCCATAGGGGAGCCCAATTTTAGCGAAGTTGCGGATTATGAGGTTGAAATAAATGTTCCAAAAAGTGAAATTGTCGCATCTTCAGGGAAATGCATAAAAGAGAAAGATTTAGACCTTGGGAGAAAGAGCTTAAAGCTGAAAGCGGACAGTGTCAGGGATTTTACATGGTTTAGCAGCAAATCTTTCGATATCTTACAAAAAAAGTTCAATGGAGTGACTATAAAGTCGTATTTTTTCTCCAAGGACGCCGCAATGGGGATCAAGGCTATAGAATATGCAAAGAATGCGGTTAAACTTTTTTCGGATAAGTTTGGTAAATATCCTTATGACACTTTTTCAGTAGTTGAGACTTATCTTTATGGAGGTGCAATGGAATATCCGACGATAACGTCTGTCGGCAGGCAATATTATGAAAACAAGGACAGCAAGCTATTGGAAAGTGCTGTTGCCCATGAAACGTCCCATCAGTGGTGGTATGTTACCGTAGGGAACAATGAATATAAAGAGCCATGGCTGGATGAGGCTATGGCAACCTATTCAGAGTATATGTATTTTGAAAAATATTATGGAGATGATGACTTAACACAGAGACTGCAGACCGGGATTAAAAATTCCAATAAGCATCCCGGCGATTCCGTAGATAAATTTAGAAATATAGATGAATACAATAATACAGTATATTTGAAAGGAGCATATATAATCGATGAGTTTAGAAAGAAGGTGGGAGATAGTTTATTTATTGAAACTATGAAAGGGTATTATGACAAATACAAGTTTAAGAATGCAAGTATATCTGATTTCTTGGATATCGTCAAAAACGTATGCGGTAGTGAAACAGCGGAATTTATAAGGTCAAGGCTCTGATGTAAATAAAGATATAGAAGTGGATGCTTCTGTATCTTTTTGTGTTATAATCTTGATGGATACAATATATTATTTTTTAAACAGCATATTTAAAATTAATATATGGGAGGTTTTCTAATGGATATCAAGGAATTTAACAATCCGGGGTCAATATACCGGCCGGCGCCCTTTTGGAGCTGGAACGACAAGCTCGATAAGGAGGAGCTTAAAAGGCAGATAGATGAAATGGCTGATAAAGGCTGGGGCGGTTATTTCATGCACTCGAGAGTTGGGCTTGTCACAGGTTATCTTTCTCCTGAATGGATGGAAATGATAAAGGCATGTGCTGACGAGGCAAGGGCAACGCATACATATGCATGGCTCTATGATGAGGACAAATGGCCGTCGGGATTTGCAGGCGGCAAGGTGGCCGAAATGGATGTAAGTTATAGAGGATGCCGTCTTGTACTGATCAAAAAAGATGAAATTACTGATAACGATAAACCTCTGGAAAAATTTAAGAGCGAAGGACAGGAATACGCAATATGCAAGAGAAGGTATTCAATGGGGAAACCCTGGTTTAACGGGGCATGCTATGTAGACCTTATGAATCCTGAAGCCGTAAAGGCCTTCATTGGCTGCACCCATGAAGAATATAAGAAATACTGCGGCGGTTATTTTGGGAAAGAGATACCAGGTATATTCACGGATGAGCCGTGTTATTTGTACGAACACGGGCCGGAGCCAACGCTTCCGTGGTCGGATTATCTGCCCGGATATTTCAAGAAGCTTAAGGGTTATAATATAGAGGATCACCTGAAGGAATTATTTTATGATACGGATGATTACCACAAAATCAGGTTTGACTTTTTTGATGCCGCTACAAGATTGTTCCTTGAAAGCTGGACGAAGCAGTATTATAACTGGTGCTGCAGGAACAACATGAAGATGACGGGGCATTTCATGGCGGAAGATTCCCTCACATATCAGATGCAGTGGATAGGTGCTGCAATGCCCCATTATGAATTTATGCACTGGCCGGGAATAGATAAGCTTGGAAGGCATATTGAGCAGCTTGTAACAGTAAAGCAGGTGTCGTCCGTTGCTGACCAGCTTGGCAAGGAAAGGTCATTTAGCGAGGTATTCGGGTGCATAGGCCAGCAGGTAAGTTTTTATCATAGAAAATGGATCGCCGATTGGCAGGCAGCGCTTGGCATTAGTTTTGTGAATTCACATTTATCTCTGTATTCTATGAGGGGCGAGAGAAAAAGGGACTATCCTGCAGACTTATTCTACCAGCAGCCCTGGTGGAAGGATGAAAGAAAATTCGGCGATTATATAGGGAGGCTTTGCTACACTGTTTCGCAGGGCAAAAGAGATGTGGACATACTTGTTATACACCCGATTGGAAGCGTATGGAGCGAATATTCTCCGCTGCATGAGAAGAACGGACTATCAAAAGAAAAGGGATTTTACGATTTGCCGTTTGAATCGCTTTCTAAAAAATTGATTGCCAGAAAGTTGGATTTTCATTATGGCGATGAGATAATAATGGAAAATCATGCGAAGGTTGAAAATGGGAAGTTGATCATAGGCCGCCATTCATATACTACCGTAATAGTTCCGCCATCCCTTACACTAAGGGCGAATACTGTAAGGCTGCTTAAGGAATTTGCGAAAGAGGCGGGACCTCAAAGGCTTATATTTATCAAACAGTATCCGGACAGGATTGATGGGGAAACTTCGGATATTGGCATGCCGGACGGCATCATAAAGACATCCAGCGTCGATGATGCCATCGGTATTGTCGATGGTTATTATAAGGACAGGGTAAGGATAACCGACACGATGGCCAATTCCAATGCAGATAAGATAATATGCCATAAGAGGATATCAAAAGACGGTGAAACTTTGTTTTTCGCAAACACAGATGAAAAAAGGGAAATAAATGCTGAAATATCGCTTCCTGGGACAAGAAAGCCGTATATACTTGATTTGATGTCGGGAGAGGTTTATAAGACACCTGTCACATATGATGAGGGAAGGACATTAATAAGATTGAAATTTTATCCTGCAGGGAGTTTGCTTCTCTTATTCCCGGCTCATGAAATAGAATCCCATGAAGCATTGAGATTCTTAGACAGCGGCGTCATGTTCGGCAGTTTTGATAAAATAGTGAATGTAATCGACGATTGGGCTGTAAAACCCCTTGAAGAGAATGTACTGCCTGTAAACGATGTCACCCTTTATTTAAAGGGCAAATGTGTAGTGAAAGATGGGCCCGTGACAAAAGTGCTGCATAAGTATTTTTATAAGGCGGAGAATGGCACCCCGTTTAAAGCGGAATATAAATTTGAGGTGCTGGATATTCCTGAAGGAGATGTATTTGCAGCAATAGAGGTGGCGGAAAATTTAGATCGGATCACGATAAACGGTACAGAAGTAAAACCTTTGAAAAAGCGCGGAGAGATGGGAAAGTTCGATCCTCAAAAGAGCTGGAAGGATATTAACTTTACGAAGGTGCCCCTGAATGGGAACATAAAGCGGGGTATAAATACGTTAGTTATAGAGGGTAAAAAGGTTAATAATATATCCGCGCCTGCATGCCATGTAAGGGTTAAAGATTTTAACAACCATATGCCGACGGAGGCTGAGGCGATTTATATCGCAGGAGATTTTGAAGTTTTCGATCTTGATAAAGTAAAATTTGCAATAGGCAATAGAAAGGGGAATATTTTAGGCAAAAATTTAACAGAATCAGGTTATCCTTTCTATGCAGGTAGAGCAGAGTATAGCTCAAATGTAAATTACAAGGGAGAAGGCAGGGCATATTTAAAAATAAATGATGTCAATGCGGCATGCGTTGAATTGTATGTTAACGGGCATTTTGTAGGAGTAAAATATTGGGCTCCATATATCTTTGATGTAACCAAGTTTGTAAGGGATGGAAATAACGAATTAAAGATTGTGGCAGCTACAACATTGTTTAACCTGATGGGACCAAACAGGATCGCCGGCATTGAAAATGATACGGGAGTAGGTCCGGGAACTTTTGTGGATTTCAGGAGATTTACTGAAAAATATAAATTCATGCCCTTTGGAATCAGCAGTGCCTGTATATATAAGTAGCAAATACTAATGAATTATAAAAAAGGATGCTCATGCATCCTTTTTTATAATAAAAGGGGGATTGCGATGGAAACATCTCTTCACTCTTCTATTAAAAGGTGGTATGCCCGTCCCGGTGACAGGCTTGAAGCGATGATGGAAGGCTATATAATAGATATATTGCGCGATGACTTGCTGATTGAGATACAGACAAAAAATTTTTCAGCGATAAGCAGAAAACTATACAAGCTTTTAAAAAGTCATAGAATAAGGCTTGTATACCCTATTCCGAAAGAAAAATATATAGTAAAAATATCGTCATATGATGGCAGCATATTGAGCAGGAGAAAGTCGCCAAAACATGGCAGACTGATTGACATATTCGATGAGCTTATAAGAATACCCGCTATTATCAATGAAGATAATTTCATGTTTGAAGCCCTTTTTATAAAGGAGGAGGATATAACCTGCCAGGATGGAAAGGGAAGTTGGAGAAGAAGGGGAATCAGCATAGTGGACAGAAAACTTACGGATGTTTTTGAAAGTGTGCAGTTTGCATGCAAGGATGATTTCTATATTTTTTTACCTGACAACCTATCTTACCCTTTTACAAATAAAGACTATGCAAGATGTTTTGGCTGTACCATATCAAAAGCGAGGAAAGCCACATACTGCCTGAAAAAAATGGGGATTATAGCTGAGAAAGGCCGAATAAAGGATGGAATACTATATTGCGTCAAGTAGCAAGGTTATTATCCCATAGAATTTACAAAACTTGAATCTGGCGAATGAGTGTTCAAAATAACATAAGTTCAAATTACGAATCGAAGTTTTTTTATAGAATATATTGACGAATATCGATTTGTGCTGTAATATATTCATATCGATACTTGTAGATGTGAGGTGAGTGAATTGGAAGACACATATGAGAAAACCGCAAGAGTCTTTAAGGCGTTCTGTGACCCAAATCGCCTGATGATCATTGATATGTTGAAACATGGAGAAAAGTGTGCTTGTAATCTTTTAGATAAAATGAATATTTCACAATCAACGTTGTCCCATCATATGAAAATATTATGTGAGTCCGGTATCGTAAATTGCCGGCGGGATGGGAAATGGATGTATTATTCTCTCAATAAAAAAGGTTGCGAAACAGTGGAAAATTTACTGATGGAGATTATGAAATCAGCCGTATTCATCGATACAGATGAAAAATGTGATTGCATGTGATAGAAGGAGAAAAAATTATGAGAATCGTAATCATAGGTGCGGTTGCCGCCGGAACATCCGCGGCAGCAAAGGCAAGAAGGAACAACGAAGGCGCCGAAATCGTCGTTTATGACAAAGACAATTTTATCTCTTATTCCGGGTGCGGAATGCCCTACTACATCGGCGGAGAGGTCGAAAATGCAGATGAACTGACCCCGCGTGATCCGGTATTTTTTAAAAGTAAATACAACGTGGATATTCTTACCCGGCATGAAGTGCTTTCTATTGACCCCGATAAAAAAATTTTGAATGTGAAGAACCTTTCAACAGGAGAGGTGTTTTCCGATCGTTATGATAAACTTGTAATCGCAACCGGTGCACGGCCGATTGTTCCGCCTATCAGGGGCGCAGACAGACGGCATGTTTTTACCCTGCGCAATATTAACGACATGAATCGTATCAAAACTTTTGTCAATGAAAATCAGCCGAAACACGCAGCGATTATCGGAACGGGTTTCGTTGGGCTTGAGGTATGTGAAAATCTTAAAAAGCTGGGCTTGGAAGTGACTCTGCTGGAGAAGCTGCCGCAGGTGACGCCGGGGCTAGACAGCGATATGGCAGTATACGTCAGGGATCATATCGAAAAGAATGGCGTTTCTGTATTGACTGGTGTTTCCGTAACTGAGATTAAAGAAGACAGCGTGGTTTTGTCGGACAGCAAAGGAATCCATGCGGATATGGTCCTTATATCCACTGGCGTACGTCCCAACACAGAGTTGGCTGCTGCAGCGGGGATTGAGCTTGGAGTTTTAAATGCGATCCGCGTGAATACAAAAATGCAAACCAGCCAACCGGATATTTACGCCTGTGGAGACTGCATCGAGCAGTTTCATGTGGTGACGGGAAAGCCGGTTTATCGGCCATTGGGTTCTACAGCCAATAAGACCGGCAGAATCGCTGGTGATAATGTGACGGGCGGCAGTCTGGAATTTAAGGGTATCCTCGGTACCGGGATCTTTAAAATATTTGATATGACAGTAGCGCAGACCGGCCTTTCCGAACGAGAAGCGCTCGCTTTAGGTTATGAAGTTGCGGTATGCCACAACATCAAGCCCAACAAGCCGGAATACATGGGCGGCAAAGAGATGGTAATCAAAGGGATAGCCGACGAGGTGAGTGGCAGACTTCTGGGCGCGCAGATTGTCGGATATGAAGGCGTGGACAAGAGGATTGATGTATTTGTGACGGCAATCACCTTTAAAGCAAAGGTTGAGGATCTTTTCCATCTTGATTTGGCTTATGCCCCACCGTTTTCAACGGCAAAAGACCCGGTTATGTATACTGGTATGATATTGGATAACGAGATTCACAGAGGCAGGCCGCTGATGACGGCGCAAGGGTTGGATTCCCTGATGCAATCGGGAAAAAAGTACGAGCTGATTGATGCGAGGGTTCCCGCACAATATAAAAAGAAACATATAGTATCAGCTGAGAATATTCCTCACGAAAAATTACGGTCCGTCGTTCAAACTTTGGATAGGGATGCCGTTATAGTCACTTACTGCAACAAAGGTGTTACCGGAAATGCAGTACAGAATATACTGATCAATGACGGATTTCAAAAAGTGTATAATCTCTCCGGAGGTCATAAGCATTACTGCAAATTACATCCGGCGAAATGGTGAGTTTTGGTGACTATCTCCAGCATGGATTAAAGGGGTTTTACCTATGTGACATTTCACGGCAGGATCATCCGAACAGTGATTAAAAATATTTTTAGTATTGTAATTTAAGGAGCGATTATGTTGAGTAATGAAAAAACGCAAGGCATTGGTTTTTTTGAAAAGTATTTGACGATTTGGGTACTTCTTTGTATGGCAGCGGGCATCCTTATCAGCAAATTTCTACCTGGGATTCCTGCGTTTCTTGAAAAGCTTCAGTATGCGCAGCAGAATATTCCTATCGCAATTCTTATCTGGATCATGATTTACCCCATGATGCTGAAGATTAATTTTCAATCCATCAAGAACGTTGGGAAGCACCCTCTCGGCATTATTATATCGAGTGGAAGCAGTTGGCTGATTAAGCCATTTCTTATGCTGGGGCTGGCGACCTTATTTCTTAAAATAGTTTTTAATGCCCTTATTCCAGCCAGTTTGGCACAAAATTTCGTAACAGGTGCGGTGTTGTTGGGTACGGCTCCATGTACCGCAATGGTGTTTGTCTGGAGCAATCTCGCCAAAGGTGATCCTGCGCATACCCTTGTTCAGGTTTCCATAAACGACTTGCTTATCCTTGTCCTGTTTGTGCCCTTGGTTTCCTTACTGCTTGGCGTCAACAATGTTCAGATTCCATGGGATACGCTTATATTCTCGGTTGTGCTTTTCGTAGCGGTACCATTGGTTGGAGGTGCTGTTACGCGAGTTTTAACGATTAAAAAAATGGGAGAAAAGAATTTTAACGATAAATTCGTCTCCAAGTTCGATAATGTAACAACTTTTGGGTTGCTTCTGACTTTGATCATCATTTTCTCATTTCAGGGGGACATCCTTTTGGAAAAACCGCTTTATGTTCTGATGATTGCTGTGCCGCTTATACTCCAGAATATTATATCTTCCACGTTTACCTATTTGCTGTGTAGATGGACGAAACAACCTCATGATATAGCTGCTCCTGCTTCCCTGATCGCTGCTTCTGACTTCTTTGAGCTTTCGGTAGCAGTTGCAATCTCACTTTTCGGTCCGAACTCTCCGGTCGTATTGGCTTGTACTGTTGGAGTGCTCACAGAAGTTCCGGTTATGTTAATGCTTGTTAAAATCATTACCAAGACAAAGAATTGGTATTTAAAGCCAGCAATTAATAATTAATATTATTTTAGGAGATGTTTTATATGAAAAAAATGCAAATTTTTGAACCGGCCATGTGTTGTTCAACGGGCCTCTGTGGAGTTGGAGTTAATCCCGAACTTCTCAGGATTTCGACGGTACTGAATACACTCAAGAAAAATGGCATCGATGTTGAAAGATTTAATCTGTCAAATGCCACAAAGCAGTTTGTAAGCAACAAAGCAGTCAATCACTTCATCAGTACAAAAGGCATCGATGGGTTGCCTGTTACTGTTATAGATGGAGAAATTGTTATTGAAGGCAGATACCCTACTAATAAGGAATTTGAAAAATTGCTTGGTATTCCCGATAATATTTTAAAAGATAAAACAGGGGATGTTAAAGTTACTGCGAGAGGGTCAAACGAATGTGGGTGTTCAGGCGGAAAGTGTTGCTGATCTAGGATTAAGGCTCTCTGCCAAAAAAGATTTAACAGTTTTAATTAAAATGACAGAAGCATATCTTTCCAAGAAAAATTATGTACATTTTGCACAAAGGATAGATATGCTTCTTATCATTTTGCTGAAAATTGGAGGTTATCATCATGAAAAATTTTAATCCACAAACTATTGGGTTAACCAAATACCTGTTTTATACAGGTAAAGGCGGAGTTGGGAAGACATCGGTGGCATGTGCTACGGCTGTTAGCCTTGCAGACTGCGGGGAAAAGGTGCTTTTAATCAGCACCGACCCCGCCTCGAATTTACAGGATGTTTTTGATACAGAGATTACAAACAAGGGCGTAGAGATTAAGGAAGTACCCAATCTGGTTGTTTCCAACCTTGATCCCATACAGGCAGCCGCAGAATACAGGAAGAGCGTCATCGGCCCTTATCGTGGCAAACTGCCCGATGTGGTTATAAAAAATATGGAGGAACAGCTTTCCGGTTCGTGTACTGTAGAAATTGCAGCCTTTAATGAATTCTCAAAGTTTATCACGGATGAAACAGTACAGAAAGAATATGACCACATCATATTTGATACTGCTCCGACAGGACATACCCTCCGAATGCTGCAACTGCCGTCTGCATGGAGCAACTTCATCAGCGAAAGCACACATGGAGCTTCTTGCTTAGGCCAGCTTTCTGGATTGGAAAGTAAAAAGGAAGTTTATAAAAAAGCTGTTGAAACCTTGTCCGACAGGGGGAAAACAACTTTGATCCTTGTATCGCGTCCAGAAGAAGCGCCTCTTAAAGAAGCGGAGAGAGCATCCAAGGAACTTGCGGATATTGGTATAGATAATCAGATGCTGGTAATCAACGGAGTTCTGACTTCTTATGATGATGGCGTTTCCGAAAGCCTATATCAGAAACAACAAAATGTGCTTAGGAATATCCCGCAGGGTTTGAAAAAAATGGCCATATATATGGTCCCACTCAGAGCTTATAACATTATCGGAATCGACAATGTAAGAGCCTTGCTGACTAAAGATCAATATATTGTACGTGATGAGAAGATCAATGTTCAAACGATCCTTCATCTGAAAGATGTCATTGACGATTTATACCGTACAAACAAAAAAGTGATTTTTACAATGGGGAAAGGCGGCGTCGGAAAGACCACAGTTGCAGCTGCGATTGCGCTGGGTCTTTCAAAAAGGGGAAGGAAAGTTCATCTGACCACAACAGACCCGGCGGATAATCTTAAATTTGTGATTAACGAATCCAGCGGCATCACCATGAGCCATATCGATGAGCACGCCGAACTGAAAAAATATCAAAAAGAAATCATCTCAAAAGCAAGAAAAACCATGTCTGATGATGATATTGCCTATATTGAGGAAGATTTACGCTCCCCGTGTACACAGGAAATCGCTGTATTCCGAGCTTTTGCAGAGATTGTTGAAAAAGCAGAAGATCAGACCGTTGTGATCGATACTGCACCGACAGGCCATACTATTTTATTGCTTGATTCGACTCAAAGTTACAATCAGGAGATCAAACGCTCACAAGGCGAAATTCCCGAATCCGCGAAGAAGCTTCTCCCACGTCTCCGTAATACCCATGAAACCGAAGTTATTATTGTAACTTTAGCTGAAGATACGCCCGTATATGAAGCGCTGCGCCTTGAAGATGATTTAAAACGTACAGGTATCGGAGTAAAGTGGTGGATAATTAATTCATCATTCTACCGTACCGATACAACGAATAAGATACTTTCCGCAAAGGTAAACAATGAGATTGAATGGATCAACAAGGTGGCTGAACATTCAAAAGGAAATTTTGCCGTTATTGGATGGAAAGCAGATGAGATAAAGGATGATGAGTTGCTTAAACTGTAAATTTTAATATTTTTCAGCAGGTGAAGGTGCATATTCTTCAAATAATCTTTATACACATAGCAGGTGACCCTAATTTGACAAAGGTTCAAGGAAGGGCACCTGCTTTTGTCATATTCGGCAACAGCCATATCCCCTCCAGACATTTCACTAATAAGTACCTATCTTCAATTCAACTTTTATATATAAAGTATACCTTTTATATAAAAAATATACTTTATAGTTAGTAAATTCAAAATATTTTATACTAAATAGCAAACTTGATGGATTTATTATTATAGTATGAAAATATATAATATTCCAAAAGGAGTTGAGAAATGTGCAGTTTACTCACAAAACAGATACAAAGACCCAAGTTAAGATAAAGTCATCTGAAAATGTATCATTTATGACATATGTTATGCAGAATAAATGGTTATACATTTTTTTGGCAATAGGTATGATATATCTTTTTATATTTAATTATCTTCCAATGTATGGCGTTGTTATTGCTTTTCAAAACTTCAGCCCGGTTAAAGGTTTCCTCAAGAGCGAGTGGGTGGGGCTTGCCAATTTTAAATATTTATTTCATTCAAGAGATTTCATTGAAGTATTCAAAAATTCGATTCTGATAAGCCTATATAGGATTTTTTGGGGATTCCCCGCACCGATAATACTGGCACTTATGTTGAATGAAGTGAAAAATCTTGTTTTCAAGCGCTCAATACAAACAGTTGTTTATCTTCCCCATTTTATATCATGGGTTGTACTTGCCAGCATGGTGGTTAATTTTCTTGCACCATCAGGAGGTCTTGTAAATAACATAATAGTTGCGTTAGGGGGAAAGCCCATATCATTTTTGACCAGCACCAAGTGGTTTCGTACTGTCCTGGTGGTAACCGATATATTCAAGGGAGTTGGGTGGGGTACGATTGTTTACCTGGCATCGATGACATCCATTGATCCCGGGCTGTATGAGGCTGCAATTATTGATGGTGCCACGAGAATGCAGAGAATAAAATATATTACATTGCCCGGCATATCATCGACGATAGTCGTACTCCTTGTTCTAAGGATGGGCGGTATCCTGAGGAACGGTTTTGAACAGATATTCCTGTTGTACAGTCCATTGGTTTATCCGGTAGCGGACGTATTTGAAACTTATACATACCGTGTCGGTCTTCTGGAAGGCAGATTCAGTTATGCCACTGCGGTGGGGCTGTTTCAGTCGGTGGTAGGATTTATACTGATAATGCTGACGAATAGAATATCTAAGATCATCAACGGCAGCAGTTTATGGTAGGGAGGATGAGGTTGTTATTATGGCGTCGATGAAAAAAAAGATTGATTTTTTTGACATAGTAAATTACGTGTTTCTTGTTATTATTGCAGTCATAATGCTTTATCCGTTTGTAAATGCAATTGCAATCTCATTCAGCACATATGACGGGTATCTTAAAAATCCGTTCATGGTGATAACCACCGAATGGAGCCTTGAAGGGTTTAAATATGTTTTTAAAAACGGCCTCATAATGAGAAGCTATGGCAATACGGTTTTTGTTGTGGTTTCAGCGACTTTACTGGGATTGTTTTTTACGATAATTATGGCATATCCCCTTTCAAAGAGAAATTTGAGAGGCAAAAAAGTATTCATGTATTTGCTGATATTTACAATGATGTTCAATGGAGGATTGATCCCCAACTTTTATCTTATAAAAAGCCTTGGTTGGCTGGATAAATACTGGGCTCTGATCATTCCGGGCGCTCTGGGCGCTTATAATGTAATCCTGATGAAGAGCTTTTTTGAAGGCATTCCATCAAGCTTAGTTGAGGCGGCCAAGATAGACGGCGCATCGGACATTACTGTCCTGGTAAAGATAATGCTGCCGCTTTCCACGCCGATAATTGCGACTATAGCGCTGTTTATCGCAGTAGGGCAATGGAACAATTTCTTTAATGCCCTGATTTACATGAGAAGTCCCCAAAAATGGACGCTCCAGCTGGTTTTGAGGGAAATTCTGATGTCCGCCCAGACCCAATTGCTTTCAGTTGCCGGAGATACGGCCAATTTAAATACCATTCCGCCTGAAACATTGAGGTACGCCACCCTTGTTGTTTCAGTCGTACCGATTATGTGCGTATATCCTTTCCTGCAGAAATATTTCGTACAGGGCATCACCCTTGGAGCCGTGAAAGGTTGATCGCTTGATTTTAATCTAAAGCATGACAAGTGTTTATAATCATTCCGCTTCAAATTAAGGTTATGTTAAAAGAGGGATTTTAATTAAACATAGCCTCAATTGATAATAAATATTAAATAGGAGGATAAGAAAATGAAAATTGGGAAGAGATTTATTTCAATTTCCCTGGTTGTGTTTTTGCTCTTAGGTGTTATGACAGGATGTGGAAGTAAAAAAGAACCCGTAAATTCCAGCAAATCGACAGGCCCTGTCCCGATAAAAATATTTGCAAATTTTACTTCCGCAGAGCAGACAAAAGTAGATCAAGCATGGCAGAAAAAGATTGAAGAGGCATGCAATGTGAAGTTAAGCTTTGAAGTGCCGCCTTCATCAGGCTATGGTGAACGCCTGCAGGTCATGCTCGCAGGAGGCGACTATCCTGATGTGGTTTATTTTGGAAGTACAACGGATAAAAATTTTGTAAACTCAGTAAATAATGGAATTATCGTCCCCGTAACAAAATATATAAATGATGCTCCAAATTTAAAGAAATATTCATATGATTATTCATTTGATGCATTAAAAGTTAAAGAAAACGACGATATTTACGGCATCCCCAGGACCACAGTGCAGAGAGGCGACGGCTTTATAATAAGAAAGGATTGGGCCGATGCAGTAGGCTTTCAGATCCCATCGGACAATCTTCTAACAATTGACCAGTTCCGAGACCTTATGACCAAGTTTTCAAAAAATGATCCTGACGGGAACGGGAAAAATGATACCTATGGCTTTGCGACTTCAGCTGATGGCGAAGGAAATTTATGGCCCATCATGGGATATGCATTTGGAGATCTCGGCTGGCAGAAGGTAACCGGTGAAAAGTATGAATATATGACTCCGATGTATGATAAGGAAAGCCCGGTATATAAAGACGAATTGCAGTTTACTCAGGATTTATATAAAAATGGTTTGTTAGACCCAAATGCGCCTTCCATAAAACATGATGCTGCAAAGCAGAGGTTTTTCCAAGGCGTTACAGGTGCAATAGGAGAATTCTCAGGTTGGATTTCCCAGTATGTTGCCCAGATAGCAAAAGTTAATCCCAAGGCAAAGCTCACATATATAAGCGGCCTTAAGAATGCAGAAGGCAAGTTTCAGGAAACATCTTTTGGCACGGGCCTATGGGGTTTCTGGGCTGTAACAAGCGCTGCCAAAAGGCCGGATGCTATAGTCAAATTATTTGATTACATGCTGAGCGACGAGGGCTGGTCGTTATGCAAAGACGGCGTAAAGGGCGTAAGCTATACGGAAGAGAACGGAGTAAAGAAGCCTACGGCCGATTATGGAGATTTCGCGCAGAATGGATGGGCAAGGTGCTTTGTAAGAAGGAATGACGACCCATCGTTCTTTGTAGCGCTTGATACACCTGATGAATATAAAGATCCTGTTACAAAGTGGATCGATATAGCAATCAAGGCAAAAGTAGTAAGCCTTGACTTCGGGTACAGGCCGGCGGCTGCCGACAAGCCGGAACTTATAGATTATGGCAAGGCAATAAACCAGACGGTGTCGAAAATAGTAACAGGGGCATCCCCTGTAAGCGACTGGGATAAAACCCTTGACGGCTGGTATAAAGCAGGCGGCGCCGAATATGTACAGCAAATGAACGATTATATCAAAAAGACACAGGATAAAAAATAAATAATCTATAAATATTTATGGGTTTAGTATTGCAATCAGGCAGGAACCACCTTAGGATTAAAGATGTTTAAGGTGGTTTTTGCCTTGAAGTAAATTATATTTGGAGGGAATAGTCATGGAAATAATACATTCTGATTTGACAGTAGCCGGAGCAGGTATAGCGGGAATGTGTGCGGCACTTGCAGCTGCAAGGCATGGCTTGAAAGTGGCGCTGATAAACGACAGACCTGTGCTGGGAGGCAATGCGAGCAGCGAAGTTGCAGTCAGCATAAGCGGTTCCGCAGCAGGCGGAGGCTCGAACTCGGTATATGCACGAGAAGGCGGTATAGTAGAGGAAATAAAGCTAACGAGGCTGCATTATAACCAGATGGAAATGGGCAGCTATTCCGTTCAGGATTGGCCTATGGAGGATGCGGCATATTTTGACCTTATTTATAACGAAAAGAACATAAGTCTGTATCTCAACACCTCGGTTAGGAGCGCTCAGGTTGAGAATGGAAAAGTTAAGGCGTTAATGGCAGTACAAGTGGGTTCCGAAAAACAATTAAGGTTTGAAAGCCCTTTATTTATCGATTCGACAGGGGATGGAACCGTAGGCTATAATGCAGGAGCGCTTTATATGTGGGGAGAAGAAGCGAAGAATGAGTTCAATGAATCCCTTGCACCCCAAAAACATACAGGATATGTGATGGGGAGCACCATTCTATTTTTCACAAGAGATGCCGGAAAAAAGGTCACCTACAGGAGGCCGGACTTTGCATATGACATTACCAAACTTGACTATTTCAACAGGTTCGGCAACAGTAAACTTGCCAGGGGAATCCATAGGGAAGGAAATGTTTATAACGGTTATTGGTGGGTTGAAATAGGGGGACTGCTTGATACGATCCATGATAATGAGAAGATAACTCTGGAGCTTAGAAAAATAGCTTATGGTTTATGGGATTATATTAAAAATAGCGGGAAGTTTGAAGGAGTCGATAATTTATTGCTTGACAAGGTCACCCAGATTGCAGGCAAAAGAGAGTCAAGAAGATTTACAGGTGACTATGTATTGACGCAAAATGATATCGAGGATAAAACGGATTTTCCTGACAAGATTTCAATAGGCGGCTGGACCATGGATGTACACGCTCCAAATGGAATATACGATGAAGGTCCTGCAACTCACTGGCATCCAATTAACGGCATATATAACCTGCCTTTCAGATGCATGTATTCAAAAAACATATTGAATCTGATGCTTGCAGGCAGGGATATAAGCTGTACGCATATAGCCATGGGATCTACAAGGGTTATGGGGACCTGCGCATGTACGGGGCAGGCGGTAGGTACGGCAGCATATTTATGCAATAAATATGGAATATATCCGTCTTCAATTATTAAGGACGGTCATATTGAGGAACTGCAGGACGAACTGCAAAGGGATGACCAGACAATTATGGGCAGACGGGAAAAATATAACCCTGAATTGTTAAGCGATCTGACAGTTTCCGCTTCATCAACCAGGGCATATACAAACCCGGACTGCGAGGCAGCCCTTCAGTTGACTGAAAATTACTGTATGGCTTTTCCTGTTGAAGACAGGATTGATAGTTTGGAAGTAAAGGTAGCTAATAGCTCAGATGAAAAGAGACAGATGAATATAAACATTTACGGCGGTAAAAGGCCTGAGAATTATATACCTGATACGCACTTGAAGGACATATCAGTTGATATTCCGGGCAATTTTGAAGGATGGATCAATCTGCCGGTTTCAGTAAAGGCATGCAGTGATAAAAAAGTATACATTATTTTCAATAAGGATGATTCACTAAAGCTGTTTTACAATAATGAAAAAATCGTTGGAATAGTTACTTTCAGGTGCAGAAAAAATACTGAGATCGATAAATATCCCAAGAGCGGTATATTCAGGCTTTCAAGGCAGGAGAAGAACATAAGCTTCAGAAATATAAAACCTGCATTCGATATATATGGGGCAGAAAATGTAATAAACGGTTATTCGAGACCCCATGGGCTTCCTAATATATGGATGTCTGAGAAGATCCATAAGGAAAACAGCGAGTGGATATCCTTGGACTACAGCAGGTCAAAGAAAATAGATGAAATACAGTTGATATTCAATACGCAGCTTGAATATGATAATTTTAATAAAATCATGCCTGATCTTGTAAAACAATATGCAATTGAGATTACATCTTTGGATGGCTCAAAACAAGTAATCGAAGTCAAGGATAATTACTTAAGGCAAAGAAGGCATAAAATCGATAATCCAAATGTCAAAAAAATAAGGATTATATTCAAGGGGACCTATGGTTCAAAGTATTTTCAGCTGTTTGCAATAAAGCTTTACTAATCGCTGAACTTTCAGCTTTAATAGTTTGAATAAACTTATGTTTTTTTGGCGAATACATTGCCAAAAAACATAAGTTTATTTACATACGGATATAAAATACGCCCCCCATTTAGAATCTTCAATTCGTAATTTGAAATCAGGAATAAATAGGATTATGTTATTTTGAGC
>JASEJN010000047.1 GCA_030016385.1 Clostridiales bacterium
AAAGCTCTTGGATTCTTAAGGCTGCTGGCCTTAGAACTTACAAAACTTGAATCTGACGAATGAGTGTTCAAAATAACGTAAACTCATATTACGAATTGAAGAACTAAATGGGTGCATCAGATATAATGCACCCTAGCTAAACCTTTTCTTATTCAAACGAAGGGATTATGACTTCATCTCCGCCATGCATAGCCGACTCATGGGCACAGATCCCTGCCGCCGTCCAGTTGGCTGCAGTAACCGCATCAATCCATGGTCTCCTATCTTCAACTATACTTCGTACAAATTCATGAACTAAGTGTGGATGTGAGCCGTGATGCCCTCCTCCCTGAATTATATATAAATTAACGTTGTTCTTATCGGTTACTACAGTACTTGCAGTATGATAGGCTATTTCCTTCGGTAGCAGATCCTGACGATCCGGAGGTATAACTCTCGAATAAGTGACATCCCTCCCACGCCCTTCATTTAACGGACCCATCTCAAATACTACAGGAAGTTCATTTTCCATATGCCACTCAAACGATTTCTTCTCACCATATACATTGAAACTTTCGATGTAAGCACGGGCGGTTTGGAATAACGAACGGGTTACTTCCGCACATAAATTGTCCTTTTCTAACTGGAATATTGCGGTTTCAACGGGATATGGATTGCCATACTGTTTATGCAATTCTTCTCTCATAATTCCCGAGCCAAAACAATGCACTTTAACTGCCCTTGTATTGCTTATGGCAAGAAGCGGTGATATGGCATGTGTGGCATAATGCATAGGCGGTAGGCCCATCCAGTAATGGGGCCAATTTTCCATGTCCTGATAGTGGGCTCCCTTTAAGAATTGGATATTTCCCATTTCACCTTTTTCCACCAAATCTTTAACATACAAAAACTGATAAGTGTATACAGCAGTTTCCATCATCATGTAATTCTTTTTACTTTTTTTCTGAGCGGCAACTATGCTTTTAAGTTCATCGACAGTAGTTGCCGCCGGGACTGTACAGGCACAGTGCTTGCCAGAATTCAATACATCTACCGATAGTTTTGCATGGGTATGAATTGGTGTTACTATGTGTACAGCATCGTACTCGTCACCTGAAAGTATATCATCAAGATTAGTATATCTTCGTTCAAATCCAAATTTATCCCCATACCTGTTGAGAAGTTCTTCATCTTTATCACAAATGCCTACATACTCTACATCCGGATGCTCACGATATATGATTGGAAAACTTTCACCAAAATGTAATCCCACCACTGCAACACGAACTTTTCTGCTCATGATAATACCTCATTTCATATATATTTTTTATGCAGTCCTTATCCTTTTAAGCCCGTTAAAGCAATTCCTTCTATAAAATAATTCTGCCCAATCAAGAATATCAAAACTGTAGGTAAAACAACAACAGTAGATGCCGCCATCATATATTGCCACTGCGCACTGTACATGCCCTGGAACTGCATTATTCCAAGAGAAAGCGTATATTTATTTTCATTGTCCAAATAAACTAGCGGTCCTAGGAAGTCATTCCACGTATTTATAAATGAAAACAGGCCCACAACAATTAATGCAGGTTTACTAAGCGGAATAATTATTCTGCTGTATATTGTAAAATGACTGGCACCGTCTACCAAAGCAGCTTCATCGAGTTCCTTTGGAATAGTGAGGAAAAACTGTCTTAAAAGAAATATGTTAAAAACGCCTCCTCCAAACCACGCCGGCACTGTCAATGGTACATATGTGCCATAAAACCCCAAGGCATGCCATCCGATAAACGTAGGAATCAAAGTAACCGCATAAGGCAGCATCAAAGCAGTCATAAGTATGCCAAAAACAAAATCCCTTCCCTTCCATCTTATTCTTGCAAAACTATATGCACATAATGAGCTTGTTATTATTGTACCGCTTACGACAAATGCAACGATATAAAAAGTGTTCAAAAAATACCTGCCAAAAGGAAGTATCGATAATGCTTCCTTGTAATTGCTGAATTTGATCGGATGTGGGAACCATATCGGGGGCATGACAAATATTTGAGAGACATCCATAAGTGAACTTCTAAGCATCCAGTAAAAAGGCAGCAAACAGACAACAGACAGCAATATCAGTATTAAATAAAGTATAGATTTTCTTATTATATTTGCCTTTCTCATTATTTATTACCTCCTCCTTCATAGTACACCCACTTATTTGATGTTTTGAAAACTATAAAAGTAAGTACAGCTATTATAATAAATAAAACCCAAGCAATAGCACATGCACTACCCATTCTGAAATTTGAAAATGCTTCTCTATATAGATAATAAACATAAAATAGGCTGGCATTATTAGGTCCGCCGCTTGTCATTATATAAGCCTGTGTAAACACTTGGAAGCCGCCTATTAAACCCATAATAAGATTGAAGAACAATGTGGGAGTTATCATTGGCATAGTTATATACCAAAATTTATGCCATCCGTTTCCTCCATCCACCTCTATAGCCTCATACAATTGCCTTGGTATCCCCTGCAGGCCTGCCAGGAATATTATCATCGTGCCTCCGGTTGTCCACAGACTCATAAGTACTAAGGCGGGTATAACAGTCGTCTCGGAAAAGATCCATTTACTGCCGGGCAGTCCCAACATACTTAATATCTGATTCAAAAGTCCGAGATCGGGATCCATGAGCCATATCCAGATGGCTGCTGAAGCAACTCCCGGAACTATTGTAGGGAGATAAAAAATTGTCCTGAAAATAGGCCTTCCTTTAATCTCTTTATTCAATAACAAAGCCATAATCAATGCGAATATTATTTGTGCAGGTACACTGAAAAAAACATAATATGTAGTAACGCCTAAGGATTTGTAAAAAAAAGGATCCTCATTGCTGAATAACCTCTTATAATTGCCAAATCCTACAAACTTAGGCGTACTCGCTATACTGTAATCTGTCAGGCTGAAATATGCGCTGGCTATCATAGGACCTATTACGAATATGAGAAATCCCAAAAGTACGGGCATTGCAAATAATATACCCGCAGCTAGATTTTTCTTTTCACTCTTGCTTCTCTTAATACGATTTTTTACATCAAGAGCCGGACTCGCAGTTGACATTTACCCAATCCTCCTTTTTCTGTCATATATTCTAAACAGCCAGATAAATTCTGGCTGTTTAGAATTTAAACTATTTATTTACATAAACGCCTTTATATGCAGCCTGCGCCTTAGGCTCTATTTCCTTTAACACCTGTGCTGCTGTTTTCTTGCCCATCCATAGCTGATCTAATGCAGAATTCATAATATTCATTATCTCATTATCATTTTTTAAATAATATCCTACGTCAGGTTCACTGTCATTTAAAGCCTGATTCATAACTGCATCCTTAAATCCATCGGAATGTCCGGGTTTTATTACCCATTTGTTTATTAACTCAGGATCCGTGTAATAAGCTTTCCTGGAAGGCATCCACAATCCGCTCGAATCCAAGTCCAAAACACCTTCAGGATTTGTCATCCATTTAAGAAGCTTGAATGCTTCTTCGGAATGCTTTGTACCCTGAAACATAGCTTCAACTTCACCATATAACGTGGTAGTACACCTTTTAATTTTCGGAAGCACGCCGACATCGAAATTAGTCTTTGCAACTCCTAAGTCAAGCTGTATCCACTGCCCGTCATAATCCATTGCGACTTTCTTTGATTGAAGTGCTACCGCGGGGGCAGGCAATGTCTTTGCCTGAGCTGGTGATGGGCAGACATGGTAAACATTTATCAAATCTGCAAATTTCTGAAGTGTCTCGGCAACTGCAGGATCACTTAAATTCAACTTGGAATAATCATCTGTCAGTAACTTGGCATCATTCAATACAAGGAAAGTTTGCCATGCCCACGTCTCGAAAAAAACTCCATACTGCTTTATTTTAGTCGGGTCAAAACCAGCCTCCGATGCATTCTTGCCGTTCTGATCTAGAGTAAGTTTTTTTGCTACTTCGACAAACTGATCCCATGTAAGAGCATCTTGCGCTTTAGTCGGAAGAGGATCTACATTGGCTGCCTTGAACATATCCTTATTGTAGAATATAGCAAATACTTCCTGGCATGGTGTAATTCCCACTATCTTGTCAGGGCCTCCGCGTACAAATGAATCATGTAGATAATCGTCTTCCTTGATTTCAGTATCCTTATCTATTAAAGGTTTTAAATTGTATATTTTATTCTGTTCACTCCAGGTTAAAGCTGTCTGTTTATTTAGTAATGCTACATCCGGAGGTGTTTTGGCAGCAATCATTGTTGACAATTTGGTTTCATAATCAGTCGGTATGTGCTGGAAATTGACTTTGATATTAGGATTCTTAGCCTCAAATTCCTTTATGGCATCTCCTTGGGCTTTTCTTTCATTTGTACTTCCCCATGTCGTATAAGTAAGATTGACGACCCCGTTTGCAGAACCTTTGCCGGACCCCGAATTGGTTTTACTGCATCCGGCGAGTCCTATGCTGCTAACTAACATAGCCCCCGCTACAATACATGCTGTTAATTTTTTAGTTAGCATTTTCATTCCCCCTTTTAAATTTATTTATATCGTGACAGATAAATCTATCTATCAACTACCTGTCCCGCAGCTTCATTATATGGGAAAATGATTTTTTATAAAATTCTAAATTTATTGTAAAAGTGTATTATTTCCATCTATTATAGGTAATTCTATTAAAACTTTAGTGCCCTTGTTTAATATGGATTTGACGCGAATTCCATATTCTTCGCCGTATATAAGTTTAATTCTTTTCTCCACATTTTTTATCCCTATATTCTCAGGGTAATGTTGAATCATTTTCTCTCCTTTTTCTTTTTCGATTCCCCTTCCATTATCCTCAACAGAGAAACAAACTCTAATGCTGTTAACCCATCCTCTTATTTTTAATATTCCACCTGTATCTATAGAATCAAATCCGTGAAGGATGGAATTCTCGACAAACGGCTGTAAAAATAATTTGGGAACTTTATACAGATTTAATTTTGGATCTATATCATAATAAACAGTAAATTTATCATCAAATCTGTTCTGCATAATATAGATATAATTTTTCAGCCATTTTAGGTCATCACCGAAGAAAGTAAGCTCATCTTCGTTGTATGCTGTATAATGAAGCATATCAGCAAGGCTCATTATTATTTTGCTTATCTCTTTCTGATTGTTTTCTATTGCAATCCAGTTGATTGTATTTAAAGTATTATATAAAAAATGAGGATTAAGCTGGATATTTAATGCCATTATTGTAGATTCTTTCTCTCTGATTCTTCTGACATAATTCTCTTCAATCAGATTTTTTATCTTTTCATCCATCTCATTAAATTTTTTAACAAGTTCTGCGATTTCATCTTTTCCATTTATCTCTATTCTGATGTGGAAATCTCCCTCTCCCATTTTCTTAATGGCTACCAAAAGCTTTTTTATAGGTTCTGTCATCCTGAGAGACATAATATTGGCGGAGAATATGCAAGCAATTATCAAGATGATGCCTGTTAAAAAAATATAAGATCGTATCTTTGATAAATCTTCAAGCAAAACATTGACAGGTATGACGGCTGCGGAAACCCAGCCTGTTATTCTGGATTTGTCATAACAGATTATCAGGTTTTCTCCGTTTATTCTCTTTTTAATGGTGCCCGTTTCTCCGGTAATCTCCTTTGTGAGCCATCGTGAATCCTGCTGTGTCGGAGGTTTGGATATGTCGGAGCTGTATACAGTATCTCCCTCCGGAGAAAATATATAATATTTAGATCCCTTCATGGGGTTTGACATTTCTACAATACCGGTAAATATATCGGTAGTAAAGTTAATTATCAAAATGGGCTTTTCAATATTTCCAGGCAGACTGGTAAAATTGTTGTCCATAATATCAGTACAGTTTATCATCTTAACCGCAGAAAATATATATTTATATTCGAAATCTATATTTTTAAAATCATTCAGGTCATACATGTTTCCAAAATCATAGGTCGCTATCCATTTTAAACTTCCATTGGCTTCAACCGCTTCTTTATAAAGCCGTGACTTAAAATAATTAAGGGGTATAAACATCCTCGAACTTCCAAATGGATAATAGCTTGTTACAATATGAGCAGAATATATATCAGAGTAAGCAGAAAAATACTTGTATATAATATTGTTCATGGTCTTGTCTAATTTTACAAGGTCACATCCGCTGTAAGTACCGCTATGGTTGAGTATTGTAAACAGATCATGATCAATTGCTATGGCATCGGCACTGTCTTTAATCATGCCTAATTTCATATCGATATCCTTGGTATTGTTTCTGACGACCTTGTACATATTATCCTGTGCGTTTTTAATTATAATATCCGAGCTTCTCTTGTAATACCCAATACTCATGATCATAATAGGTACGATAATCAGGATAATATACGTAGCATTTAATTTTGTTTTGAATTTCATATTATTTATGTATTCAATCAATCTTTTATACAAATTCATTTTTTTCGCCTACAAGTTAAAGTCGTTATTTAACTGCCTGTATACTTCCGGTGACATCTTTTTCTCTGCTTTGAAAACCCTGTTAAAATACTTGACATCCCTGTACCCTACCGATAAAGCTATTTCGTATATTTTCTTATCGGTCTTCTGCAGAAGCTCACAGGCATTCTTGATCCTTATCTTCAGCAGGTATTTTATAAAATTAACCCCTGTCGCTTCCTTAAACAAAGTACTGAAATAACTCGGATTAAATGAAAACTTCTTCGATATACTCTCTAATGACAGGTCTTCCATATAATGATTATTTATATAATCAAGGCATTTTTCTATCAAGGCATCATTTTTGTTATTTTTTAAGTTGCCATATATATTTACGATTTGTTTTATTATATCGACTGATATTTGTTTGAAATCCTGCATATCTTCGCAGGAATCTATTCGATTGGTTATCATAAGTATTATGCTATTATATTGCTTTTCCGTAAGAGCGTTCCCAATCTGCTTGATTATATTGATAAATACTATCTTAAATGCCTCTTTAAATTTATCAGGATATGGATAACCGCTAACCAACATTTTAGATATAATATCATTTAAAATATCAATAAAACGTTCATAAGAAAAATTATGGATGGTATTTGTCAGCATTTCCTCGCTCTTTTGATCGACAACAGGCTGAAGATCCTCCGTACAACTTGACTTGGAATATCGTATAACTTTTCCCGGTCCCATATAAAAACTCATATACACGGATGAACGGGCTTCATTAAAGCATTTCTGCGCTTCATGCAGTATATCGCCTGATATGTTGCTCATACCTATTGCGATATCGATTCCATAATCCTTCTTTATCTCACCAATAATATCTTTTAACCCCTCAAAACTTATTCTATCAAGGGGCTCTCTATTTTTGACCACTATGGAAACAAGGGTATCTTCAAAATTTCGCAAATAGAAGGATACTGTGGAGCCAAAAGACCCCAGTTTCTCATTTATCCATAATTTTATATTTTTCGATATCTCTCCTATTTCTTCAATGCTGTAATCGTTAAAACTTTTATGATGCCTCGATGTTTCGGTTATTATTACCATTCCTTCTTTTGAATCAGTTATGTAAGACTTGACTTCTGATAATTCGGATTCTGTAGCGGTGCCGTTTATCCATTTATTTAACATCCATTCAACATAAACAGGCAATGTATTATTCAGATTTTCCATGAGCAGTTTTTTTTCTTTTATATTAAGCTGCTCATCTTTAATGCTTTTTTCAACTTTTATCAATAGATTATTTATCTTGTCCTCGTCGACGGGTTTTAGAATATAGTCAAAAGCTCCTAATTCTATAGCCTTCTGTGCATATTCGAAATTGGCATATCCGCTTAGTATAATTATTTTAACATTTTTTTGCCTTTCCTTAGTACATTTGATAAATTCAAGTCCATCCATAACGGGCATTCTTATATCTGTTATAATAATATCTACATTAGTTTCTTTTATGAAGTCAAAAGCTTCCCCGCCATTTTTAAACTGATACACTTCATAACTCGGTCTCAATTTGGAGATTAAATTAGCCAGTCCTTTCCGATGTCTTGGTTCGTCGTCTATTATCAATATTTTATACATAACATCTCACTCCTAATTAAACATTTTATAATATTTACAGAATTTTATCTATTTTAAAATATTTATAAAAGTGGACTATTTTTATGTATCTATATTTTTATTTTATAACAATGGCATCCTATTAAAAAAAGATATTCCCCTGTTTCAATCAGCACGATTAAACAGGGAAATATCTTTTCGATAGTAATATATTATTATTCCATGTCTTTGATGACTTTTTCAGGCGGCACTTCCAGCGCTTCAGGATGCATCATTAATTTCTTGAAAAGCTTGAATGCGCTGGCAAAATAGAATCCATCTACAATCCTTTCATCGCCAACTATCCTTAAATTGATAAATTTTCTTTCAACTATATTATTGTCTTTATCGATTACTTTTTCTTTATGTTTTGTGCCAAAAGCTATAAATATCGAGGTAGTACCAAAGTTATATATGTGATGATATACGGGCTCGATTCCGAGAGATCCTAAATCGGTTATAAAAATGCTTGTATGAAAAGGACTGGCTTTATATATGGTTTTTGGCATCTTACGATGGTAATCGAGAAAACCCATAAACCATACGATAAATCTAATTATAAATCCGGGACAAGCTCCTATTATCTTGGCTGTCGCATCTGTATCGTCTGTTTGATCTTTCTTGCTTTCTTCAATGGCGACATTGACCTTTTCGGCAACATCATCAATAGTATCTGTAGGGTCAAATTTAAATTTTATCGTGGTTTCGGGACTATCTTCTGTAAGTTCCCTTTTTACTGCCAGTGAAATCAGTATTTCATTTCTTGCATAAATTTTCTGCCCTGCTACAAACCGGTTTACAGCAGGTTTTTGGGATATTGTCCTGACTAACGCTGCCATAGCAACCTGAAGAAAACTCATCTTCTTTTTTTCCTTATACCTTTTCATCTTCAAATACGTCTCTATGGGTTCCAGATCAAGTCTTTCATCGAAAAAAACCATAGCATCAGTTCTTGTTTTCATCACATATGGAATAATCCTAAAAAACGGATCCGCAGACCTTATAAGCCTGCCGTCATATCTGTCGCCAAAGCGTTTCTTGCGTTTTACCATGTTTTCACTCCTGTCTTATTATTTTAGCCGGCAACAAAATATTATAGATGGAAATACTTCCATTTAATTATAGCATTCATCATCCAAAATACATAATTTTATTTATTATATATCTATTCGCAATTTGAAATCAGGCATAAATAGGGTTATGTTATTTTGAGCAACGAATGAGTGCTCAAAATAACATAGAGCTCATATTATGAATAATATATCAATTTCAAAATGTATGCCTTCTGCTACCTACTTTGCGTCTTTTTTAGGATATGCGCCATGCTGTATATCCTTGCTTATTTTCATCATATCGATAAGGAAATCCTTGGTCGGCTCTTTAAAAGCCTCATTTTTCAAAAGCCCGATACCCTTTTTTATAACTTCATCCTCTCTTGACCTATCAAAAACTTTCATATTATTCAGCTTTTTATATTCTGCAATTTTCAAAACAATTTCCATACGCCTTTCAAATAATTGCACCAGCTTAGTGTCTACACTATCTATTTCTTCCCTTAATTTTTTTATATCATCCATAATATCCGTCTCCTTAATTTTTGATATGTTAATCGTTCTTGCATTTTGCCTCCGTTGCCTCGCCTGAAATACCACCTTCTTTCAATTCAATATTGGCTTCGTGCCTCATTCAAAAGGCTTAGAAAAGCCCTTTCAAACTTTTCGTCGTCTTCATCCGTCCTTTTTGCCGGACCGCGGGTCCTTCCTCCGGCCCTTCTTACTTTCTGGGAAACATACCTTTCATATAAAAGCTTATCTATATTTTTGTCTGTAAAGATAAGTCCATTCTGATTTATGGCCCTTGCACATTTTGAAAGCGCCATGGTTGCGACACCATAATCCTGCGTAACTACTATATCCCCCTTTGATACCTTATTTATAAGGGCAAAATCCACCGAATCTTTTGCTTTTTCCACCGTTATAACTTTTGAATAGCCGTCATCCAGTTCATGGCTTGTATCTATAAACATTATAATAGGTATTTTAAATTTTTTAGCAATTTTTACAATGCGTTCCTTCACAGGGCACGCATCAGCGTCTACAAGTATTTTCAAACAAACCATTCCTTTGTATGCTTATTTATATTATTTATTCCATTATACACATATTATACAATAATTCACCAGCATTAATTTTTCAGTTTGCAGTAGGTATGTATTCTCTGATCCGTAATTTTATCTTGTGTTATTTTGAACACTCATTTGCCGGATTCAAGTTTTGTAAGTTCTATGACTCATTCGTCGTTCAAAATAGCACAATTCTATTTAAAACTGACTTCATATTACGAATCGAAGTTTGAAGATTAATTTTCTTGACTGAGATGCCATATATAGGTTAAAATATAATTCGTATGCGAAATATATTGATTGAAAGTATTATAATGGTATGGTGGTGAATTTATGGAAGAAATAGGTAGCGGAATAAGCATACTCAAAATGATGAAACAGATAATGGATGCCATGAAGCAGAATATCTGGCATCAATTTAAGGTAATAAACCTTACCGGTCCCCAGGGGATGCTTATATTGATTCTGGCACATTACGGTAAGATGAAAATAAGCGATTTAAGCGAAAGGCTTACCCTGTCAAACAGCACCGTATCCGGAATTGTCGACAGGCTTGAAAAGCAGGGACTGGTTGAAAGGATAAGAAGTAAAGATGATAGGAGAGTAATTTATGTAAACATCACGTCGGAGTCAAGAAAAAAAGTTGAAAAGCATCATAAAGAAATCGAAAAAAGATTTAATTCCATGATTCAAAATGCAACACCCGACGAGATCGATAAGATAATCACGGGTTTAATTACTCTCAAAAGGGTATTTGATAGACAAAATAGCACTAAAATTGATTAAGGAGTAGATTTTTGATGTTTAAACTGGCAAAATTTATAAAACCTTTTATTGTAATGCTCATAACAGCAGTTGTATTGCTTTTCGTGCAGGCTATGTGCGATCTTGCACTTCCCGATTATATGTCCGACATTGTCAACAAGGGAATACAACAGGGAGGTATTCTAAATGCCGTACCTGAAGCAATTAGAAAGAGCCAGATGGATAAACTTGTGCTTTTTATGGATCCTGGCAGAAAAGCAGAAGTCATGAAGGATTATACACTGACGGATAAATCAAGCCCAAATTACAGCAAACTCGCAAAGAGTTATCCTGCACTCTCTAATGAGCCTGTTTATATTCTTAAAAATATCGATAAATCGGAAATCGAGCGTATAAACCTCACAATGGGAAAAGCTCTTCTTACAGTTTCCGGCATAAATGGACTAAAAGAAAATGCAAAAGGAGGAGCGATCCCGTTTAATAACACAAAGCTGCCTGCAAATACGGATCTCTTCGCATTGTTTGCAAAGCTTCCCCAGGAGCAACGCAATTCAATAGAACAGCAGATGAATAATAAATTTGCCTCTCTTGGCGAAAACATGGTTACGCAGTCTGCCGTACCCTTAGTAAAGGCGGAATATACAGCAATCGGCATAAAAGCAGATAAAATTCAAAACAGATATATCCTGAATACGGGATTTATTATGCTTTTGATATCCCTCCTTGGCGCCGCATGTACCATTATGGTGGCTTTTCTATCTTCTAAAATATCAGCCGGCGTAGGACGCAATTTGAGAAAGGATGTATTTGCAAAAGTGGAAAATTTCTCGAATACGGAGTTTGATAAATTCTCAACTTCTTCTCTTATAACCAGGACCACCAATGATATAACGCAGATACAGATGCTTCTTTTGATTATGATAAGGATGGTTTTTTATGCACCTATCATGGGTGTCGGCGGAGTGATCAGGGCTGTTGGAAAGAGCACATCCATGTCATGGATAATCGCTTTAGCCGTTATTGTGCTTTTATGCCTGGTTCTAATAGTGTTTTCGATAGCAATGCCTAAGTTTAAGATTATTCAAAAGCTTGTCGATAGGCTCAACCTGGTTACCCGTGAAAACCTTTCGGGCATAATGGTGGTCAGGGCGTTTAATGCCCAGAAATTTGAAGAGGGCAGATTTGACATGGCAAACCGCGATCTTACTGAAACGAACCTTTTCGTGAACAAGATAATGGTATTCATGTTTCCTGCCATGATGCTTTTAATGAACGGCGTTACGCTTCTTATCGTATGGGTGGGAGCTCACCAGATAGAAACTTCAAGCATGCAGGTAGGTGACATGATGGCATTTATGCAGTATGCCATGCAGATAATTTTTTCGTTTTTAATGCTTTCCGCAATGTTTATATTGATACCGAGAGCTTCCGTATCCGCACAGCGTATAGATGAAGTCCTGAAAGTCGAGCCAGCGATTAAAGATCCGGAAAACCCCAGACATTTTCAGGGAAAAATAAAAGGTACGGTTGAATTTAAAAACGTATCCTTCAGATATCTCGGTGCGGAAGAAGATGCCATAAAAAATATAAGTTTTAAAGCTTTGCCCGGCAAAACCACGGCTTTTATAAGTTCCACGGGTTCCGGCAAGACAACTCTTGTAAACCTGATCCCACGCTTTTACGATGTGACGGACGGCCAGGTACTGGTGGATGGTGTCGATGTCAGGGATGTGCCCCAGCATGAACTCAGGGATAAAATAGGTTATGTTCCTCAAAAAGGTTCCCTCTTCAGCGGAACTATCGAGTCCAATCTAAAATATGCGAACGAAAACGCGATGGATGAGGATATAAAAAAAGCTGCTGAAATCGCCCAGGCCAACGGTTTTATAAGTGAAAAACCTGATGGCTATGAAAGCGAAATATCCCAGGGCGGAACAAACGTTTCGGGAGGTCAGAAGCAGAGACTGTCAATAGCCCGGGCTCTCGTTAAAAAGCCCGAAATATATATATTCGACGACAGCTTCTCGGCTCTCGACTTTAAAACAGATGCTGCACTTAGAAAAGCCTTGAAATCGCAAACAGTATCAAGCACGGTACTCATAATAGCACAGCGTATCTCAACCATAATGAATGCTGACCAGATAATAGTGCTCGATGACGGTAAAATTGTCGGGATAGGGAAGCACAAAGAGCTCCTTAATAACTGCAAGACCTATCAGGAAATAGCTTTATCGCAGCTTACAAAGGAGGAATTGGCATGAACGAGGAAGATAACAGGGAAAAAGCACAGCGAATCAAGACCGGAAAAAGACATGGCATGAGGCATGGACCTGGTGGAATGATGATGGGAAACGAAAAAGCCCGTGATTTTAAAGGGACCATGAAAAAACTGATTCAATATTTAAGCGCTTATAATTTATCCATAATCATTGTATTCATATTTGCCGCAGCAAGCGCCCTATTCTCGATCGTCGGGCCGAAGATATTGGGAAAGGCCATAACAAAATTATTTGAAGGTATTATGGGTAAAATTTCAGGTACGGGATCCGGTATCGATTTTAACTATATAGGAAGAATAATCATCTATCTTGCAGGCTTATATTTATTAAGCTCACTTTTTGGTTACATTCAAGGCTGGATTATGTCCGGTGTATCCATGAAGGTAAGTTATAGATTCAGAAAAGATATTTCGGAAAAGATCAACCGCATGCCTCTTAAATATTTTGAAGGCACAAACCAGGGAGAAGTATTATCGCGCGTTACAAACGATGTGGACACTATCAGCCAGACATTGAATCAAAGTTTGACACAGATAATCACATCCGTTACAAATGTAATCGGGGCCCTTGTCATGATGCTCAGCATAAGCTTTTTTATGACGCTTATGGCTCTTTGCATAATCCCCATATCTGCGATACTTATTATGGTTATAATAAAGCATTCGCAGAAATATTTCAAAGAACAGCAGGATTACTTAGGGCATTTAAACGGCCATGTCGAAGAAATGTATGGCGGGCATGTTGTTATGAAAGCATTTAACGGCGAGGAAAAAAGCATCGAAAAATTCGATGGTTTAAACAGCCGGTTGTATAGCTCGGCATGGAAGTCACAGTTTTTTACAGGTTTGATGATGCCTGTAATGAATATCGTAAGCAACATAGGCTATGTCGCTGTGTGCGTTTTGGGCGGCTATCTTGCGGTAAAGAAAACTATCACCGTCGGGGACATACAGGCATTTATACAATACGTCCGCTCATTCACGCAGCCAATTGCGCAGATCGCGAATATTTCGAACATACTGCAGCAAACAGCCGCCTGTGCTGAACGTGTATTCGAGTTTCTAGCTGAAGAAGAAACTCCCGAAAGCGAAAACTCTGTAAATATCGAGAATGTTAGCTGTGATGTGGAATTCAAGAATGTCCACTTTGGATATGAACCCGACAAAATAATAATAAATGACTTTTCCGCATCGGTAAAGCCGGGCCAGAAAATCGCAATCGTCGGGCCGACAGGCGCCGGCAAAACAACTATGGTTAAACTTCTGATGCGCTTTTATGATGTCAGCAAGGGAGCCATATCGATCGGCGGTCATGATATCAGGGAATTTACCCGCGATGACCTTCGTTCCATGTTTGGAATGGTGCTGCAGGACACATGGCTTTATAACGGGACCATAATGGAAAATATACGATACGGACGGCTTGATGCTTCCGATGAAGAAGTAATCGAGGCAGCCAAAGCCGCTCATGTGGACAGTTTCGTTCATACTCTTCCGAATGGATACAATATGGTGCTGAACGAAGAAGCTTCAAATGTATCCCAGGGGCAAAAACAGCTTTTAACTATTGCAAGGGCAATACTTAAGAACCCCAAAATACTCATCCTCGATGAAGCTACAAGCTCCGTGGATACGCGTACGGAAATACAGATACAAAAGGCCATGGACAATTTGATGAAAGGCCGCACGAACTTTATAATCGCCCATCGCTTATCGACGGTACGCAATGCCGACCTTATTCTCGTCATGAACCATGGGGATATTGTAGAACAGGGAACCCATAAGGAACTTCTTGCAAAGGGCGGCTTTTATGCAAGCCTTTACAACAGTCAGTTTGAAAACATGCAGGAAATATAAAAAAACAGGGCTTCTGCATAATGGATATCCATTATGCAGAAGCCCTGCTTTTACTAATCTTCCTTGAATACAGGCAGTATCTTAAGCAAAAACTCAAACTTCTTTTCATCGAACCTGTACTTTTCGAGAAGCTCGGGTCCGCATGAGTTGGAACCGACGCCGCTCATCTTGTAATCCAGATTTACTATGGTCTCATTCCTCTTTTTAAGATTATAAGTATGCTTTGCAGCAGTGATATCCTCCGGAGTATAATGGGCAGCGTTGAATGAAAACTCAGGGCATCCGATAAATTTCAGCCCCATACCTTGATCATTTGAAACTATGACCCACTCCGTTTTATACCTTGAACCGTTTTCCTGAGGCATGATATAATTTTCAAACATGTCGTCGACCCTTAACAGATACCTGCCCATTCTTGTGCTTTGATGCTTATCGATATAGCTTTCGTGGGGACCGTATCCGAAGTACTCTACCTTTTCGTTTCCTTCAGGCATCGCAAGCTGCAGCCCGAATCGAGGCAGAAATACAAGGTTATCCCTTACGTTTGCCCTGACATCAAGGCTTATCTCGCCTTTTCCATTAACCGTCCAGATTGCCTCTCCCTTAATTAATGGAAGATTTATATAACCACCCAGTGAAAATTTCACAGTAATCTCGATATCGGCGTCTGTATGTTTTGTGACCTTGGCTTCATAAACATGCTGTACAGCCCTGTCATATCCCTCTTGTATCCATTGGCTCTTTATTTTTCTGTCGTTATCCGTCGGAGCCCTCCATATATTAAACTTGGCTTTTGAGGATATCATATCCACATTGTTTTTGGAAATCCTGACAAAAGCTCCGTCATACATGTCAAAAACATGGCGGAAGTCAAAGCCCTCTATGGTAAGCACATATCCTTCCTGTTTCACATTTATGAATGTCGGCATAATATCTCTATAAACTCTGCATGTTTTTACAGCAACAGGAAGCTCAAACTGCCCGAAAGTTATTTCATAACCCTTGCGCGCCCATGGCGTATCAAATTTCTGCAGGCAGGAAACAGTTACAAAATACCTGCCGTCCGATTCCTTTGGAATATTATAAGGTATCTTAAATTCTTTGCACTCATGTGGCTCTGCCTTGATGTCCCAAATATATCCCTCATCTTCGGCCTTTCCGTCCTTTTCAACCTTCCATGTAAGATAAACGCCGGACAAATCGCTAAAGTCATATAAATTCGTTATTTTAAATATTCCAGCGTTCAGGTCAACTGCTTCAAATCTCACAGGAGCAATGACTTTTTTTAGCTCAAGAAGGCCTGTATGGGGTTTCCTATTGGGATAAACAAGGCCATCTATGCAGAAGTTACCGTCATTTGGCTTATCGCCGAAGTCTCCTCCGTAAGCGTAAAATTCTTTTCCTTCTTCATTCTGGGTCTTTATGCCGTGATCGCACCATTCCCATACGCATGCGCCCATCAATTTTGGATACTTATATATTACATCCCAGTAATCCTTCAAATCTCCCGGTCCATTGCCCATTGCATGGCAATATTCACATAAGAAAAGCGGCTTTTTATTATCATCATTTTGGGCATATTCTTCAACCCATTTAACGGGAGGATACATCCTGCTCTCTACACTCAGTACGCTTTTATCCAAACTATTGTCGGAGCGGGATGCACCCTCATAATGAACAGGCCTTGCGTTGTCCCTTTGCCTTGTCCACTTAGCCATCGCGATATGGTTTATCCCATAACCCGACTCATTTCCCATGGACCACATCACAACGCTTGGATGATTTTTATCCCTTTCCACCATCCGTTTTGCCCTGTCTAAAAATGCCTTCTCCCATTCGGGATTCTTTGCGAGCATATCGAAGTCTCCTGAAGCTATGACTCCATGGCATTCAAGGTCCGCTTCATCTACAACATAAAAGCCATACTTATCGCACAGCCCTAAAAAGCGCGGATCATTTGGATAATGGGATGTCCTTATGGCATTCACATTGTGGCGTTTCATGAGCATAAGATCATTTATCATATGGTTAAGCGGAACGGCCTGCCCAAATTCCGGATGGGAGTCATGCCTGTTGACACCCTTTAGTTTGACATCAATTCCATTAATAGTAAAAACGCCTTTTATAATTTCTATTTTCCTGAAACCTACGTCTATAAGTATGACTTCTTCGCCGGCATAAAGGAACAGCTTATATAAATATGGCTTTTCAGCATTCCATAATATCGGTTTATCCACTTCTATCCGAATCGCACCCTCATTATCTATCGTATGTTCCCCCGACGATACTTTATTGCCTCCGGCGTCCTCCAACTCATATTTTACATCCAAACTACCTGTGGACTCGATCTTACAATCCAGCAGCGCTTTTCCAAAATCCTCATTTATTTCCTGCTTGACAAATATGTCCCTTATATGTTCTTTATCCCTTGCGAGAATATATACATCCCTGAATATCCCTGAAAAGCGCCATAAATCCTGGTCTTCAAGGTATGACCCATCGCACCATTTCAAAACCATGACAGCTATACTGTTTTTACCTTCATTCACAAACGAAGATATATCAAACTCCGACGGTACCCTGCTTCCCTGGCTGTACCCCACAAAATTTCCGTTGATCCAGAGATAAAAACATGAGTTGACTCCCTCAAATACAATATATTTTGATTTCTCCGCCCAGTCTTTCGATACATTGAAGTCTCTCACATATATTCCGGCAGGATCGTCATTTGGCACATGCGGCGGATCGCACGGGAAAGGATAATTTACGTTTGTATAATGGCACCTATCATACCCCTTCACCTGCCAGCATGAAGGCACTAAAATATCATCCCATTCCGAGGGATCGGCTTCCTTTTTATAGAAACCGTCTTCTACATTCTTGATCGAAGCATAGTACCGGAACTTCCAATTTCCATCAAGTGTCTGATAGAAAGGCGAACTTCCTCTTTTCCCCGAGGCTGCAGCCTCAGCATCGCTATAAGGTATGTAATATGCTCTCGGCGCTTCCCTGTTTACATGCAACACATTCAAATCTTCGAAATATTTCCGTACAGGCAGCATTAATATCACTCCCAGCAAAATAATAATTTTACATAGATCATTATAAGACAATTATGAAAATTATTCTATATGTATTTCATCTTCGGTTCGTAAGTTGAAATAAGGCATAAATAGACTTATGTTATGAATCGAAGATATTTCATGCTGGTCATATTTTAAATGTTTCCATATATTAATATACAGGCGTACAATAGCTTGAATACCTTTTTACTTTTCCTGTTGCTATATCGAAAAACATGTTTTTTATCTTTTTGCATACTTCTCCAGGATGTCCATTACCAACTTTTCTGTTGTCGACTTCAACAATAGGGGTGACCTCCATTGCCGTCCCGCTGAAGAACACCTCATCGGCGGCATAAAGTTCCGTCCTTGTTATGCTTCTTTCGACAACGTCAAATCCAAGCTCCTCTTTTGCGATTTGCATTACTGTCTCCCTTGTTATGCCTTCTAATATATTATCCTCAGGCGGCGGAGTAATAAGCTTGCCCTTCTTGAATATAAATATATTTTCGCCCGGCCCTTCGCATACATGTCCACTACCTGTCAGAAAAATGGCTTCATCGTATCCATTCTGAGTCGCCTCCAGTGATGCTAAGCCTGAATTAAGATATGCGGCAGTAGCCTTTGCCCTTGGCGGAAGCATATTATCCTCCACTCTTCTCCACGATGTTATCATCGTTCTAAGTTCTCCCTTGCCGGAATAACTCCCCATAGGCGTACAGTATATAACAAGTCTGTTGTCATTATCACTAATTCTCGGACCTATGCTTTCAGCACCCTTATATGCTATAGGCCTTATATATGTCGTCGTTTTAAACCCGTTTTTCTTTAAAAGTTCCACCGTCATATTGCACAGCTCATCAACTGTAAAAGGTATACAAGTGTTAATGGTTTTGCAGGATTGCAAAAACCTTGTATAATGATCTTTTAACCTGAACCCGTAAAGCTGTTTGGCATCTTCATCCCAGTATGCCCTTATACCCTCAAAACATCCAAGCCCATAATTAAATGCCTTGCATCGTATGCTTATAGATACTTCGCTTTCTTTTACTATTTTCCCATTATAAACCACATAAGACTCCACAAAACTACCTCCTGTATTAGATATAATTTTTCTATATATGCTTATTCAATTATCAGATAATTGAATAAGCATAAACATCAATAAGCATGAATATTAGATTTAAATATAGTACAAAATAAGTCTTAAGTCAATAATTTTTATAACCTTCTGTGATTCGCAATATGAAGTCAGGCATAAATAGGATTATGTTATTTTGAACAACGAATGAGCATTATGAAAGTTTTGATAAGTTCTTGGCTTTGCTGCCGCAAATAATCCTTAGAGCTTTTGATTGTCTGAGTGAAACGAGTTTCAAAAGCTCTTGGATTCTTAAGGCTGCTGGCCTTAGAACTTATCAAAACTTAAATCTGTCGAATGAGTGTTCAAAATAACATAAGCATATATTACGAATCGAAGTGACTAATATTCCTCTCTTCCATTCTGTCCACCCTTAAGTATGATGCTTCTGCTGCTGAAATATGTGGCGAGAAAATAGGAACCGTATACAATAATTATGAGCACTGCAGTCATTATGATGTTCCCCAGCACATTCATACTTCCCACATCACTTATGGCATCATTGGCAACTTTTATCCCTACTATCGAATGGATACACGCAAGGGAAAGGGGCATCATGAAATATATGGCTATCTGTTTAAAAAGGGCACTGTTTATAAGACCGTCATCGGCACCAACCTTCCTTAAGATACTGTATCTCGACCTGTTGTCCGCAGCCTCCGATAGTTGCTGGAGGGCAAGTATCGCAGCGCTTGTCAGCAAGAAAATTATCCCCAGATATATACCCACAAAGGATATTATAGCCTTTGAGCCAGCTGCTAAATCCTTTATCATTCCCCTTGTGGCGCCGGAAACTCCAAATTCCCTTCTATCATACTTTTTAGAAACTACGTACAGATCGGATTCAAGCTTTCGCTCCGTTGCCTTCCGGTCTCCCTTACAGTTAAGGGAAATGATTGTTTCAATGACAGTATTTCCACTGGCCATTTTATCCGGCACTATAAACAAAAGCGCTATATTACCGCCGCCTGTCATAACCGCGTCTGTGATAAGTTTCGGATACACCGTATAATCAATTCCGGATATTTTAACAGTATATTTCATTTCTATAAATTTCGAAAGGGCTCTTTTTAAATCCGGAGTATATGCTGCGTATTCAGAATGCAGAGCAATCTGGTTTCCTGACAGATTTATCCCTTCCTTCCCTTGAAGCTTCATGAGATCGTTATAATCCGAAAGCCTCATAAGTTTAATCTGATTTCCCATACCGAATTGGCGGAGATCATCTGGAAGCATCTTTCCGACCTTTTTAAATACTATTGCATTTGTCAGGCTCTCCTTCGAATACTGATACAATGGAAATTTCACATAATTTTGAGCATAGTCATCTATGTTAATGCCGTACTGTTTCAATTTTTCTTCTATGTTCCCTTCTTGTGTACTCCCGTTTCCTATCATCATAAAAGAAGCATCAAAAGGTACAGTATATTTATAGCTTTCATTAAGCGCTTTATTTATACCCAAGCCGGTTGAAAGTATCCCTATCGTAAAGAAAAGCATGAGGCATATAAATGACATTGATACATGGGCCGTGTTTATCCTTGAGTTTATCTGGCGCAATATGAACATGTTAAGCCCCTTAAGGTACAGCTTCCTGTTTGATTGCAGAATCTTTAGGAAAAAGCCTGATAGCGATGCAAAAAACAAGAAGGTGCCGATGGAACCCAATATGACTTCAAAAAGAAGCCTGTTATCAAAACGAGTAATACCGTTTTTCAACACAAGGGCATATGCCACTGCCAAACATGCGACGGATAACGTAAATAATAGCGCTGTAACTATGGGGTTCTTGATTCTTTGTTTTTCATTCTTCTTTTCAGCGTTTATAAGATCTATCAGCTTGTACCTTGATATTGAAATCGTACTTGCCGCCATAACGACTATGAATATTATGCCAAAGTAAGCTGTCGTCTTTAAAAATGCGCTATAAGAGAATATAAACTGGTACTTTGTCATATCTGCTTCAAAAAGTTTTGCTGTTATTACGGAAAGCCCCTGGGATAGAAATATCCCTGCAAGAAGCCCCACTCCGAGTGACAGTACGCCTATTATAAACGTCTCAGCCACAAGCAGTTTTGCCACCTTGCCCTTTCCCATCCCAAGAGTCATATATATCCCGATTTCCTTCTTCCTTTTTCTTATCAGGAAATTGTTTGCATATACTATTAAAAATCCCAATATCACCGCTACAAAGACTGAAATCATTTCCATGAGTTTGGTCACTGTTTTCATTATCTCAGCAGTCGATTCCGATATGCTCATCATCGCCTTCTGGGCTTCAATGGAATTAAAAATATAAAATATACACACTCCAAATGCCAGTGTGAGAAAATACAGCGTATAGTCATTGAAGCTTTTCTTGACGTTTTTAAGCGAAAGCTTAAAGTACATTTTGAACGTCACCTCCAAGGAGAGTTACAACATCGATTATCTTGCTGAAAAATTCCTTTCTGGTATCGTTTCCTTTTATTATCTCATTGAACATCTTCCCATCTTTTATAAAAAGTATCCTGCTGCAGTAGCTTGCTGTAAAAGCATCGTGAGTCACCATCAGAATGGTGGCATTCAATTTTTTATTAAGATGCTCGAGACTTTCAAGGAGCATGCGGGCCGATTTTGAATCCAGTGCCCCAGTCGGTTCATCCGCAAGTATCATGGCAGGGTTCGTAATAATCGCCCTCGCAGCCGCAGTCCTCTGCCTCTGGCCGCCTGACATTTCATATGGATACTTTGGTAGAATATCATTTATGCCAAGCTTTCCGGCGACATCCATTACTCTCTTTTCTGCTTCCCTGTGATTTACTCCGGATATGCTCAAGGGAAGTATAATATTTTCAAAACCCGTCAGAGTGTCCAAAAGATTAAAATCCTGGAATATAAAACCTATCTCTTCCCTCCTGAACTTGGCAAGGGATCGGCTTTTCATTTCGGTTATATCCTTGCCTCTGATATATATATGACCGCTTGTAACTGTGTCGATAGTGGATATGCAGTTTAAAAGCGTAGTTTTTCCGCTTCCGGATGCGCCCATTATGCCTACGAATTCCCCCATCTCTACATTAAAACTTACATTGTCAATAGCTTTTGTAATGTTGCTCTTATTGCCATAATATTTTTCGACGTTTAAAACCTTCAATATCTCCGACATGAAATTACCTCCATCATCTTGATGGTTTCATTTTAGTATAATGATTTTTATTCTGCCATCATCTTTCCTTACATGAGTCTTACATTTTTGTAAGGAAAAAGGCCGCAAAGCGGCCCTATCTTATATCCATCATCGAACTTTTAGGAAATACTATGCTTATCCTTGTGCCTTTGCCATATTCCGAATATGCATTTATCGCAAGACCCAGCTTATCGCAAAGCTTCTTGCATATATACAGCCCCATCCCGGTGGATCTTTCGTTTTTTCTTCCGTTGGTGCCGGTAAAACCCTTGTCGAATATCCTTGGAAGTTCATTTCCCCTGATGCCGATTCCGTTATCTTCCACAGACAATATTATGCTGTTATCCGATTTTTGCGCATAGATTTTAATCCTGGCATTGGATCTGTTCGTGTATTTAACGGAATTTGTAAGTATCTGATTCAATATAAAAATAAGCCACTTGGCATCGCAAAAAACAGTTATGTCCAGATTCTCCGTTTCAACCCCGATCTTATTGTGGATAAAAAGTTTTGAACCCTTTTTTAGGACGTCAAAGCAAAGTTCCTTTAAATTGACTTCTTTTATTATATAATCCTTTTCAACGGTATTGCTCCTTGAATAAAACAGAACCTGCTCCACAAAAGCCTCTATCTTTTCGAGCTCTTCGGATATGCTGTCCATAGCATCGCTTTTATTATTCTGCGCTATCAACATCGATGACGCAATAGGGGTTTTTATTTCATGTACCCAGAGTTCCATATACTCCCGGTATTCATCCTGCATATATTTGTATTTGTTTATTTCCTCCAGCATCGCTTTGTTACATCTCTTTACTATATCATACAAAATCATGCCTTCTCTAAAGGCGGGAGGAGCAATAATCTCGGCAATCAGGTTTTTTCTGTCAAGGGAATCAAAGACGCAAATAAGGTTTCCATAAAAACTCTTTTTAGCCACATATTCAGCTATCAGAGGGACTGCTGCACCTGTTACATACAGCATGCCTATAAGAAAAAACAGCGGATAGAAACCGACAGGATTCAGTAGCCATATAATCAGGCCGATTAAAGATGCTGTTATAGACTGAGATATCACGTACACGATTTTTTCCTTTAAAAAGTCCCAAACATTCATTTTATAATATACCCTTGTCCCCTCTTTGTCTCAATAAGCTGCGTAAGATGAGCATCCTCAAGCTTTCTGCGAAGCCTGTTTATATTGACTGTCAAAGTGTTGTCATCGATAAACATATCGCTATCCCAGAGCTTAAGCATAAGTTCGTCGCGGCTTACGATACTGCCCTTATGTTCATACAGGCATGTAAGTATTTTAAGTTCATTTTTAGTAAGTTCTATCTCCCTGCCGGCATGCTCAATAACGCTTTTAGAAAGATTTATGATAAAATCCCCGCAGTCGATATGATCCGCAGCAATTTCCCGCGATGATCTTTTAAGCACGGAGGAAATACGTGCAAGGAGTATTTGGGTATTATACGGCTTCGCTATAAAGTCGTCGGCACCGATGTTCAGGGACATGAGCTCGTCAATTTCGGTATCCCTGCTTGTAACTACTATTATCGGGACATCCGAGCGTTTTCTTATTTCACGGCATATATAATATCCGTCATAAACCGGAAGGTTGATATCGAGCAACACCAGATTCGGCCTGGCAGACAGTGTATTTTCTATTATGTTGTCAAATCCATCCGGCGCTTCACAAGTATAACCATTTCTTGAGAGAAATGTGGAAAGCTCCCCACATATTTTTTTGTCATCTTCAATAATAAATATTTTTTTCATACAAAATCATCTGAATCCCTTTACATTTTTTCTATATTATATCATAACCGTTCCTCTCTTATATAAATCGCTGCGGGTGTTGTGCGTATATAAATTATTTAAAGAATATTATTCCAATCGCTAAGCTCACAGCCTTAAGAGTCTGTAAACTCGTTTTGGGCAGAATCAAAACTCGCTTAAGCCCAAATTGGTAGTATAATAAAATCAGACAGGTCAGAGTTTAAAAAAGATCATTTATATTTCATACGGTGAAAGTTTAAACAATTTACTTTGGTATTTTGATGGGGGAAATCAAAAATGAGCAAAAAAAAGATGGGTTTACTGATAGCCGTAGTTTTAGTTCTGATTGTGGTGGTTATTGAGTTTATAGTGAACAAGCCCAAAAATATGTATTCACATATTTCAATAGGCTGTTCTGTGGAAGGGTATTCTCAACAACAAAATATTGGATATGTTGCTGTCAAAATGGGAGATGCAAAAAATACGATAAAAAGAATCAAGGTAGAGGATAAAAAATTGCAGAAACAATTGTCAGAAACAAATTTAGCTAATATAATCGGAGTAAATATGCTTATGACTCTTCCTTCGAAAGAAATAAAAAATTCACATATAGATATTTATAAAATAAATGGATTCGATTTATTGTGTAATACAAACACATATGATAAATATATTGTTTTAATGGGAATAAGTTTAAAATAAGTCAGTTTGTACTTTTAATTTTTTACTTTCCCTATTGTAATTGGACACTATGAGCATTATACGAAGGTGCATATTTCAATTTGCAATATAAGATATCTCCAATTCGTAATTTGAAATCAGTCATAAATAGGATTATGTTATTTTGAGCAACGAATGAGCATTATGAGAGTTTTG
>JASEJN010000048.1 GCA_030016385.1 Clostridiales bacterium
GGCATCTCTGAGATTACCTATTATGTCTTTGCAGTCTTTTTTACTGGCAATACCGACTAAGGGTGCAAACTCTACAATATAGTTCTCAGGATCCACAACTCCGGGTATCCCTAATCCGATCCCTAATATTTTCCCCTTCTCTATCCCTGATTCTTCGATGATATTTTCAATATAATGCCCTAATTTATTATTTACTATTTCACTGAAATCCGGAGATACACGAAACCGCCTGCACAATTTTATATTCCCCAATAGATCGATAATCCCGAGCTTTATAAAGTCACCTTCCATCTCCACACCTATGGAAAAAGCCGCTTCCTGATTGAATTTTAGGATCTGGGGTTTCCTCCCAAGAGGTGAATCGCCTTCACCAGCCTCATATACAAAATTATTCTCCAGAAAATAGTCTATTATTTTAAGCACTGTAGGAGCACTTATGCCTGTTTGTCTGCTTATTTCAGCCTTGGATATCTCACCTACCGACGATATCAGCTGATATACCGTTTTCCTATTCATATCCTTAAGATGAGACGCTACATATGATTTCAACTATGCTCCTACCTCCATTTCCAATTTCAAATAAATAGTGATACAAAAGGTGATACTTTAAACACTTTAACTGACTTTTAAAATTTGCAACTTAAAAATCAAAACTTCTACGATAACCTTAAGCTACGTATTAACTAACTTAATTAATTATATATCACTAAAATAATTCTGTCAATATATTCTGAAAACATGCATCTTACTCTCTCTCTAAAGACAGCTCTTTTTCCGCCTCTGCCAAAATCCTGTTCAATTCTTCAAAAGTTGTCGGCGGTACCACAGGTTCCATATTTTTGTATCCCTTTGTTACATCCTCTACATATTCATGGGCCCTGTCATAGGTCGATATTTTCCCATTCATATTCCATATTTCGTAATTGTCACGGTTGAATAATCTGCTGGCTTTGTAGCTATCCTTTATATGCCTTACGGTATGTTCTTCGGCTATATAATTGCCGCCTATCCCCACTTCCTTTATTACATCATAAGCCAATGTATCTTCATTGACTTCAAATCCGCTCATTATATAGTTGTACATGTCCATCCATTCATTATCGATAACAAGCTGCTCCAGGCTTACACCCTGATCTGCACCTACTATACCCTGTCCACCTATGCCGCAATTGCCTGCAAGCAATGAAAAAACCGCACTCGATGCTTTTTCAAATCCAGCCTGAAAATCAGGTATCAATGAATCGGTTAAACCGGAATTTGAAACAGAAGATAAACCGTAGAATCTTCCCATCTGTCCCGCTGCCATACCCAGAAGCGCCTGATTAGGTGAACCAAAAGAGCATACCATTGTTTTTAAATCCATAGAATGATTGAAGCATCCATAACCAAACTGCAGCTGTCCCGTAAGGGCATTTCCTATAAACATGCTTCCCAGTATTTCAGCATTCTGCAATGCACAGTTCCCTGCAATAGTTATTGGGCCTATGGCGCCTCCTATGACCATCGGGCCGACGCTTATTCCGCAACCCATCTTTGACATTTCAAGCGCTATTTCAAGGCTTTCTTTCCTGTATTGAAGTGGGCTGACCGTCTCAAGAAAGTATCCGCATCCTCTGCCCATCGCTTTTGACATTTCAACAATATATTTGGCACCTGTCTTCGTAAGTATAAATGTGCCTCCCTCTTTTTTTGCATAAGAGTATACGGCATGAAAAGCTTTGACATCTGAGATGTTCGCAGGAACATCACTCGGCACGACTATTGCACTCGTACCCCAGAAGTTTTTGAGTGTATCTATAAGCTTAATGCCCTTATATATATCATCCATTACACCATATCTGCGGGTTTTTGTTTCATAATCGAAATAAAATACCTGGGTCGATATGGAACCGTTTAATTTGTTTTTCACGCTGTCATCACGTTTTGATTTTGCCTGTATTTTTTCAATTAAATCCTCCATAACTTTGACCGGTATTTTTATTCTCTCTTTTTCGTAATCGACAATCCCTCCTATATCCTCACATTTTTTTAGAACTTCCCTATTAGGTACCGACATCCCAATTTCCGATAGTATTTTTAAGGAGGTCTCATGCACTAATTGCACTTCGTGGGGTGTCATTATGTCTACCTTGTTTTCTATATGTTTCATAACAATCATCTCCAGTTAAAATTAATCCGGACACATGTAAATTATCTAAAATACTTTCTCATTCTGCGGCTATCAAGATCAAAAAACTATAAACCAATGATAATATATTATTTATAAAAATCATTGACCATATCTTCAATCTTTTTGGCTTTTTCCTCACTATCGGCCCATGTCTTGATAAACAAGCCTTCAGGTTTGCAGTTCTCCATTAAGACTTTTATATCCTCTTCATTTTTTGCCTCAATCCAGACGCATTTTTTTGCATCCTGAATTTTCTTTATATATTCAACCCATATCTTTGCACAGTGAACATATGGGGTAGCCTGTACCTCCACTGCCGTAAGATCGTCGATTTTTAAAATCTTATCCAAATGTACGACTGCATTTTCCCCATCCAAGTGAAACATGGAACGCTTGTGAAATTTAACCCTTTCTCTTATTTCCCAATCCAGAAACCTGTCAAAACTTTTAGGTGATACCATGCACATAAAATCACAAGATATGAAGTACCACGGTATATCGCTGTAGACACCCAGCCAATTTGTATTTCCACCCTGATATTTTGTAACTATATTATCAAAATAGGTATATACATATTTATACAGGTCAAGGATTTTTCTGCTCATCATATCAACATCATCGGGATTATCCATCATTTCAAAGCATAGCTTGTCTGCACCTATTAATGAAGCGATGCCATCGGCGCCGGGGTTTAAGTCCACCATTCCCACTATATAATCCCCATTTTTTGCATCCTCAGTGAAAGCCTTCAGCATCTCTGTCATCTTATTGAAGTAAAAATTATTTTCCTTATCAAATTTTAGATTAGCCAGTTCCGATAAATGGCAATCTTTATGTTCCACCCATGAACTTGCTTCATTATATATAATCTTTAATCCTAAAAATCCTGACATGATATCAGGGCCAAGGCTCGGTGAAACATAAGGAAACGAATCGCCGCCAAAATAGGTATTATTAAAGTCATCTCTGATCGCCTTTATTTTCCAACTAGGATCAAACCAGTAAGTGTCGCTCGGCACATTATATAAACTTTTATCATAATTTGCATTTTCCTTGGGTGATGTAATATATAAAATGGGAGTTTTGTTTTCTAAATTCCAATACTGCTCATATCTCTCTTTCCTGTGTTTCCAATCAGATACGTTAATCATAAATGTCCTCCTCAAATTTATTTTCTTTGTAAATTGTTTTTATAATAGATTCTGGATTACTCACCTGTTATACCCGTACTATCGATACTTTCCACAAGCCTCCTTTCAACAATAGCATAAATTATTATAAGAGGAATCAAAGAAATCAAAGTACCAGCCATTATTATGCCCTGATTCAATTTAAGGAGAGGATTGACACCTGCCGATGCAGGAAACATAGTTTCATAAAATTTCTTGAATCTTAAGACGGCTAACGGCAGTGTAACGAGCTTTTCCCCGAAATATGAATCCGCAAGGTAAGTTTCATTCCAATTCCATACAAGCGAGAATATAAACACCACAACAATCGCAGGAGTCGCCATTCTCATATCGATAGTCAAAAATGTCTTCAAATGGCCTGCGCCATCGATTGCCGCCGCTTCATCCAGTGCCTTAGGCATCATCTTGAAAAACTGGTAAAAAATCAATATAAATATGGCATTCTTTATTCCCTGTCCCAGTGCCGACGGCAATAGGAAAGGCAATATTGTCTCTCTCATACCATATGAATTGAACATTATATATTTTGGCAAAAAAGTTACCTGGTCGGGTAATATGAATGTTGCAAGCATTATGGCGAAGAAAACTTTTTTAAGAGGAAAATCATACTTTGCAAAACCATAAGCAATAACTGCAGATGAAGAAGTCTGGGCAACAGCTATAAGCGTCATAGAGCCAACAGTAACGTATATGGTCTTAAATCCTCCGAGTACCTTGAAAGCCCTGATATAGTTTTCGGCATTGAATCCCATTGGAATCCAGTTTACAAGGGGATTTGCTATATCGTACACACTTTTCATGCTTGTGGAAAGCATAACAAATATGGGATATAAAAATACAAATCCTATCGCAAAAAGCAATGAGTACAGTAAAATCTTCTCCAGTATTCCCATTTCCTCTCCATTGCCAAGAATTATTTTTTTTAACTTTTCCTTGTTTTTTACATTTAATATATCCATCATTATACTCCTCAATGCTGAAGTTTATTGTCGGCAGTTATCTTTTTCTCTCCACGTCCAAACAGAAGATAGGCAAGGAATACTGCTAACAATATAAATGCAAAATATATCCATGTGGCGGCTGCAGAAAATCCAAAACCATATCTGTCCCTGAACATATCATATTTTATCATCTCGATAAACGGATTCAGGGAGGATTTGGACACATCCACTATCGTATATATCGCATTCAAATATATGAAGGGCTTTAAAGTCGGCATCGTTATCTTCCAAAATTTCTGCCATCCTGAGGCCCCGTCCACCATAGCCGCCTCATATATATTTTTATCCACTTTCTGGAGTGCCGATAAGAATATCAATATCTGCACCCCCGAAAACCAAAGAAACATGACTACGTTTTGGAAAATATATACTAAAGGCGCCGATATGGCACCCGGGAGAGCCTGCTTAATAAATTTAAATACGAAAAAATTCTCGATGCCATTCAACTTTGTAGCTCCCATTTCAGTAAGATTGCTTAAAACCGGGCCGCTTATAATTATTACGGGAAGAAAAAAGATCGCCCGGAATACTCTCCTGAATTTAAGCTTGGTATTCAGCAGGAGCGCGAGTAAAACCGAAAAAACCAATACCATAGGCACCAATAAAAATAACTGTTGAAGATATTCGGGTATCTTAAGTTTAAAATCGGGATCAACAAACAGTACTTTGACAAAATTGTTAAGGCCCACATATTTTGTGCTTACGCCCTTATCAGGCAAAAAGCTGACATCGCTGAAACTATACCTTATGGTTTCAATTATTGGATATAAAGTAAATATTAAAAAACCTGCAAGCCATGGAGATATAAAAGCAAGCCCTATTGCTTTGTTCCTCGTCGACCTTTTTATTTGCGCCAAGCCTTATTCCCCCTTTACAATTTTTGCTGATTTCTTGTCTATAACTATATTTTTATATTTATAGTCACTGTTTGTATAATTTATAATAATACTTTTGCCATTATCATATTCGACATATGATATCCCGTCGTCCAGTACCTTTCTTGCGACCATTTCCTTTCCTTTTACTGCGGATAAAATATCATTGACATATTTATGATTTCTTACTATATAACTTTTCCAATCATCATATCTCGACGAATAAATATAGTTCAAATTTGTGTCTGCAAATTTGTTAGAATAATCTTCAGTCAATACATATGAAGGATAAGTATTATAGTCGATGAAAGTCAACAGGTCATCCACTGTGTTTGTGCTGAAATTCACATATGGCGAAAAGCATTCCACATAACCGCTCAGCAGTATCTGCAGAAAAGGCACCGAGTCCGATTCATACGTAAAATGCGATGAGGCAAGGGGCATATTGTACACCATATCGGCATATTTATAACCGTATACATTAGGTGCTTCCAACGCCAGCTTGTTTGTATTATTTTCAGCCATGGATAATATTTCCTTCATTTTGCCTTCCGTCTGTTCCCTGCTCAGGTTTTTATTCTTTTTATAATCTGAAAATAGGATATTCCCTATGGAGTCGAGTCCTATATTCTTTTTATAATAAGGCAGATTTTTAAACGAATTTACATATGCGCTTACCTGTTTGGCATTCAGATATATGGATTCATCATATAAGGGTTTATCCTCATTTTTGGTTACGATGCCCCCATCGATGTGAAATAATGCGTTATTTTTATTTAGCTGATGGTTGTAACCAAACATTATCTCCTTTTGAAGGGCAAGTATATTTCCTCTTTCATGGAGATTGTCATATAATTCCTTGAGTTCTCCTTCTGAACCCACACCTCTGTCTATTCCAAATGAATCAAGCCTGTGACCGCTAACGCCCTTCTTCTCAAAACCGATAAGCGAAACCACAAGGTTGTCGATTCCACTGCCATTTAATTCATCAATCCATCTATTGGTGTCTGAAAGCTTAGTCATAGTCATGGTTTTATTGCCGATCAACCCTTTAGCCTGCTCGGCCATTATGGCGTCAATCTTTAAAGGTATATTTTTCTTGTCATCGATTTTCTTTGTCAACAGGCCTTCCGATTTTAAAATTTCTTTGTATTTTTTTGCCATACCCATATAATTCGCATTATCTTTATTTAAAAGTTTATATACGACTTTAGCGTTAACTACATTCCTTTTAGACTGCACTGCAACAAATCCTTCGCTTGTGCCCATGGGCTGCCAGTATAAATCATTGTATACAAATCTCGGCGATGCCCAGAAAAAGTTAGTCAGCGCCCCCGCCGGGCTGGCTTCAATTTCGCAGTAATCTTCTCCACTTTCTACTATCGCCAAAAATGCATTCCTGTTAAAACCATGTGCTATACCAAATATCGGAAGACTCAGCTGCTGTACATCCACTACAGGCACCAGACTCTGCTCATCATCTGGCCTTTTTATGCTGTAATCATCACCATATATACGGCCTACAAAAGATGATTTATATTCCTTGGGTTTTGAATATCTTATCAATGCTCCGCTGCCGTCAGGTACGAATATGTACCCGGGTATATCATCGCTGTAAGAAGCACCAAAAAACGGCATTACATACAATCTGCTTATTACATTGTCACCTAAATATTCGATACTCTCATCAGGTATTTCAACATCTATCCCATCATCTAGAAGTTTTACGACAATATCCAGGTTAATCTGGGCTTCAAAGAAATTCACCCGCGCCTTAAATCCATCAGGCATCATGGTTATTTGGGGAGCTTTTGCCGAGCCATGCTTTAAAGGCGACCGCTTTACAGTCCCGTTTGGCATTATGAAATCCATAGTGAGAAGAGATTTCCCAAAACGCTGCCAATCGAGGGATATACCTTTTAGTTGCTCATTGGATGCTGCACTTGACCATATATAGCCATTTGATTTGTCCAATACTTTTACAATAAGCTGATCCTTATCGAGATAAAGTGCTAGATTGCCATTTTCAGCTACCAACTTATCATTGATGCCAAGCTCAGGATTTTTTATAGGTCTTGTATCTTCCTTTTTCATATAACTTGTGTATGTTATGTTTCCCTCTACAGGCACGTTTTTGATAGTTTCCTGGTTTTCAGCCTGCGTAATTATAATCGATGCCGTAAATAATATAACAGCCAGAACAGTTACAATTATTTTCTTAGCCACGCAAGATCACCTCTTTAACAATCTGAACAACAAAATCTACCATCTGTTTCAATAAAAGATACCAAACAGAAAAAGCCAGTATGGCGACTGCCATAAAAAACAGGGTAAGCAAAATGCTCTTAATCGTCTTTTTAAAGCTATATTCATGTATTTCTATAAGCGATAGAATAACATTGATAATGCTCCATACCAACAATACAAGTATTGTCGTATCGATAAAAAATTTCTCATTTATCGTGGCGACGTTGGAAAACAGTATCACAAAAGGCATAATAATGATAAACGGCGAAAAGCTGTATGCGATGCTTATAAATATGTCCTTCATTCTTCCTCTTCCATCGTCTATGGAGCTTATAAAATAATTGCCCACAATAAATAATCCTGTCAAAACAATAAAATAAGCAAGGTTGGTGAATATGGAATAATTCTCGATTTTTTGCGAGAATATAAAACCCGAACCTATCTGGTGCAAAACCAAAAGTACAAACAGGGCAACATATATTATAGATGCCGAAAGGACACTTCCGGTCTTATCTATCCTTATATCGTAAGCATTATCTATCGGATGCACCATGGCATATTTTATCTTTGATAAATCCCTGATCACCCTTTTTGATAATAGCTTTTTTCTGTATTCAACCTCAAGGGCTTGTAACTTTGTCTTTTTCCTTATTACTTTAAGTATATTTACAAGCAATGCCAAAAGGACTATTCCGGTTATTATATAACCCATATTCTGCTGCAACCAGATATTTCTTGTCTCCCAGTAGCTTTCAGAATAATATTCCTTTGCATTCGCTATCCTGAACTGCTCCGACGCTTTCTTATAATTCTCCTGCTGCATATAGTTCTTCGCCAAATATAAATGAGCCAAATATGAGTTATCATTAAATTTCAATATATTCTGCAGTAAGACCTTGCTTTCTTCATAGTTACCATTGTTATATAAATCGATTGCCTTATGTATGTTGACCTGTACTGGGCTCATCTTAAAGACCTGAACGGTCTGCCTTTCCTGATCGAGTACATAAATGTTCCCCGCTCCATCCGTACCTATGCCGGACGGCACAGCAAATAATCCAAGCCTATCTGAATTTTTGGATGCTCCTCCAAACCTGCACATAAAATATCCGTCACCGTTTATCTCGGTAATAAATCCGCTGCTGTCAACGGAAAACATATTGCCATCGTCATCGATGCATATATCCACGGGATTGTCGAGCTGAGGTAAATAATTAGCATCCTTGAACATATTCAAGCCGTTTATGCTATGTTTTTTAATTTTTACGGCGCTGCCCTTATTTATAGTGTAAATAAGTCCGTTGCTGCCCCTGAACAGATTTCCAAGAGAAGGAGGTGTCCTTTTAAGAAAAACGCTTTTCTGCTCTTTTGTAAGAAATATATCTACAAGTTTTTCAAACAATCCCACCTCGACGTCATTTGACGCAAAATATCCCAGGAAGTCCCCCCTGCCGTTGATTTGTATAATCCCGGCCAAAGATCCTTCACTTATCAGATATACTCCGCCATCATCAGACGGGGCAACCTTTACCGGTTTGTACCCCTGATTCTTCCCAAAATTGGGAGTCTTAGGCTTGGTAAAAGTAAATTCCAGCTTTCCGGTTTTATCAAACCTGTATGCCGCATTGTTTGCTGAATCGGCGACATATATCTTTCCATCTTTATCTGATGCAACACCTGTCGGCTGGGATAATATCCCCTGCCCTATCATGCTGGCCACATTAGTCTTGAGATCTACCACAACGATCCTTTTATTCCCGGTATCTGCAATATATAATCTGTCATTGGAAACATAAAGATCCTGAGGGCTCGATAACTCCAGATCCATATAAATACCCGCAGGTATATATGCATCCTGTGATATTTCAAGCTTTTCATTTATCGAATATGTTACAGTATGACTTGTCGATTGCCAGCTGGATGCAAAAACAGGCTTTGTACTTATTAAAATAAATACTGCCGCAATAATTGTAATAATTATCCTTTTCATATAATGCTCTCCCTTTATTTAATGCCTGAATATGCCATCGTATTGAGTACTTTATTCTGCATCATAATAAATATAACCAGGTTTGGTACAAACAATATAAGCGCCGCCGCAGCCGACATTCCCTGTCCTGCAACGGTATTCCCAGTCTGGGATGTCAGAGCCGACATATAAAATGCAAAAGTTTTGAGCGTATCATCATTTATATACAATGTCGACGGTTCAGGCGTATTCCATGAATTCTGGAATGCCAATATAGCTACAGTCATAAGCGCCGGCATTACCATGGGAACGACAATTTTCCACAATATAACATATTCATTGGCACCATCTATTTTGGCGGCTTCAATCAAAGAGTCCGGTATCTGGTCGATAAACTGCTTTACCAGGAATAATCCCACAGGCATAGCTACAAGAGGAAGCACCAGCATTAAAAAATTATTTAAAAGACCTGCTTTTTCTATCAGCAAGTATCTCGGTATTTTTACGGCAGCAGGAACAAACATCAAGGAAACTGTGTTAATTGCGAACAATGTTTTCTTCCCTCTGAACTTTTTTTTAGAAAGCACATATCCTGCACTGACGCATATCAATACCGATATGATCACAACCAATACTGATGAAACCAAGCTGTTAATAACATACCTCGAAAAAGGCACACCGGATTGAGACATAAAACCGATGATATCCTTAAAATTATCCATGGTCGGCCTTCTTACAAAAAACCTTGGCGGATAAGCAAATAATTCGTTAAGCGGTTTAAAGGCTGTAGAAAAAATATATATAATAGGCAATAACATAAAAACTGCAAGCGGCATTAAAATAAAATAAAATTTCAGTTGACTTTTATCAAATTTAGTCGGGTTAATTTTAGTACCTTGATAGCTGCTCATATTCTCACCTCTTCAATCCTTTTCAACGAACAACTTGTTTGCAATTTGCGACACTACATAAATCATCAAAAGCAATATAACGGAAGGAGCCGCCGCATATCCCATATCATACCTTAAGAAGCCGTAATCCTCTATATGGTTTACCATCGTCTGCCCGGCATTTTGAGGCGTAGGATTAGCGCCGGTAAGGTCGACGCCTATCTGTCCGGTGCTGAAAGCATTTACAATTGCCATAACTGCCCCGAACAGCATTTGAGGTTTCATGGACGGTATGGTTATATATACGATTTCCTGGAACCTGTTCTTTATGCCGTCGATATATCCTGCCTCATAGAGCTCCGGATCTATATTCAAGACACCTGCAAGCATCGCGAGAAATCCTATGCCCATGCTTGACCACAACGACACTATTATCATTATCGGCATTATATATTGCGGCGACTGAAGCCACTGCACAGGTTTATCAATAAGACCCAAATTCAAAAAGATATAATTTAAATATCCGAACTGGTCTCCCGAAAAGATTACCTTCCACATGACAACCATCGTAACACCTATCGTCATGGAAGGTGAATAAAATATCAGCGCAAAAATAGTCCTTGGCTTTTTAGGAATTTGCGCCAGTACCCATGCCAGCAGAAATTGAAGTACATAACCAAAAGGTCCTACTATGAGTGAAAACTTTATCGTATTCGGCAGCACATTTTTCATAAAAACGTCATCCTGAGTAAGTATTGAAATATAGTTGGACAAACCTGTAAATTTTGGCGTTTGTACAGTATTGAAATATGTAAAACTCAATATTATAGCTAATAATACAGGAAGGGCAATAAAAAACAAAAATAATATTATATAGGGCCCCAGCATTACGTATATTGATGAATCTGACTTACGCTTCATTTTAATGCTCCTTCCAACTTAATACTTTTTTCGCTGTTGCCATTTCAAAAGGTTTTATAAGTTTACCGTTGCTATCCATGTAACCAAACTCCTTCAGCTTTTTTTGAATTTCTCTGTTTGATATAATTATCGCCTGATCCAGTGCTGTCCTTGGAGCGACTCCGTTAAATACGACTTTGTTCCATGCATTGGATAATTCACGTTCTACTGAAAAATAAGCGGGATTTCTTGGTATTTCCTTTGTATTGTTAAGCTGCTGCAGTATGACTTTCTTATCATCTTCGCTGTATGCTGTTGAATTTTCAAGCGCCTTTAAATTAGCCGTATTCCATATATATTCAGGCCCATATCTCAATTGCATGTCATTGGCATAACTTGTCTGAACATTATCGCTCATCCACCACTTAATAAACTTCCAGGCATCCTCAGGTTTTTTGGAATTCTTCATTATAATACATGCTGTATTTACAGATGGATAGTAATTCAGTATTTTACCTGTCTGATCTTTGACGCCGATAGCGGGAGCTATGCCCCACTGGCCCTCTAACTCAGGTGCCGTATGCTTCAATAATATATAAGTATTCATATCGGACATACCTATCGGTATAACGCCTCTTTTAAAGCTATCGTAAAAATTTTGTATATTTTCAGGGAGGCTGTACCTTGTATATAGATTTGTCATCAATTTAAATGCCTTAACTGTATTCGGATCCCCCAGTTCAACTTTTGAACCATCCTCAGAGTAAACCTTTCCATTATATTGTTGTATGAATGGGACGGTTGTTCCAAAATGTTTTAATCCCCCTACATTGGCAATCAACGTATTAAAGCTCATCCCGTACCTTGATAGTGTAGGAAGCATTGCTATTACGTCATCCCATGTCCTTGGAACATTCAAATTCAGTTTGTTCAATATATCCTTGCGGTAAAAAAGCACATTAAAATTGGCTGTTTCTGGCACGGCATAACATGAGTCCCCTATTATATATGGCACAAACATTTCAGGATTAAAACTGTCTATGACTTTGCCGAAATCGTCAAACTGCCTCAAGTCATACAATGCACCCCTCAATGCAAAGTCAAAAGGCCTGTATGATGACGCCCCTAATACAGCATCAGGAGCCCTGCCTGATGCCACTGCCAAAAGAAGCTTTTGCTCATCAGGCATCGCGGAAATGTTGACTTTTATGTGCTCGTTCGGCTCAAATTCTTCGTTTATCATTTCTCTTAATATATCTATATGAGTCATAGGCCTGTTTACCCATATATTTAACTTAGTTTCATCCTTGCTCTCATTTTTATCATATCTTTCAAAGAAAGAAGCCAGCAGTTTTCTAGTTCCTTCATATAAATTTTTTAAGAATCCGGAATTTGCAGGAGGGATCTTGCTATAATCACCGGTAATATATATCTTATCGATCCCCATCGGCTGCTTTAACAGCTCGGGTAAAATCAACGAAATAAGATCCGTAGCCGAACCGCTGCCTTGAGATAGCTGATCAAGGTTATTTACCATAAAGTTGAGATTGCCTGAAAATTTTATAAGTTTTTCTTCCGCAACCTTTAAGTCGGCAACTTCCGGCATGTTAGTCCTATTAACAATCGAATTCAGTTCTTTATATTCATTATCTATAATGCTTGCGCACTGAAGTAAATCTTTTTTAATATCAGGTATGAATTCATCGATACCCCAATCCCTGTTTTTATCTGTCTTGTCTCCGGTTATAAATTTTATCTCAAGCGCTATATTGTTCAGCTTGTTTATTACATACAAAAGATTTTCATTAGCATTATAAAGCTTGGACGCAGTGCTTTCAATAGTCAATGTATGCTCACCCTTTTTAAGGTAAAACATATACTTTTGTTCTTTATTCCCCAGCACATTATTCTGATACTTCATTCCTGTATAATTAAACATATAGCCACTCATTTCATCGAATAGGATTTTCCCGTCTAAATATATGTTTTTAAACACAGGCATATCTTTTTTCACATCCTGGGTGAATTTAAAACCTATATAATAAAAGCCGTCCTTTGATATGTTTACTTTGTATGAAACGCCCTCCCCAGGGTTTTCCCACATGGATTCGTCTAAAGCCTGTATTTTTTTCTTCACAGGGTCATATGGAAAGGCATTTTGATTGTTTCCCTTTGAACCCCTTATATATGATTCTGATTTCTCAGAGTATTTTTCTCCTTCAATTTCAATATACTGATCTTTCGCAGGCTCTGCACCTGTATATTGCTTGCTGTACTCACTGTAATCTATAGTTTTTTTACTTCCAACCAGCTTGATTTTACCAAGATAGAAAGCTATGTCATTATTCTGGATTGTAATAGTGTTTATGCCCTTTTTTAAATTAAATATGAACGGAACTTTCAAATTATAAATAGTACTGTTTAAAGCTTTGCTCTGCCACTTATATATGCGTACCGGCGAAGGAAAAAGCTGATTTTTAAAGTCGTCTTCTTTATAATCCTGAGTTGAATCCTTCCATGAAGCCGGCAGCTTTATATTTCTACTCTCATAAAATTGATACTCTCCGTTAATCAATAAAGATATATTGAGATCTTCCATGGATGTTTCGGGTAAAAAGTAATCTAAAGCTATGTTGTACCCTCCTGCTGCCTTTACATCCACATCAAATTCTATTTTTGATTTTCCTTTAATGCTTAATATCGGCTCTTCATATCCCTTACTCTCTGATGCAGGAATCAATGTAGCCTTGCTGCTACCCGGATTAAGTTTCAGTTCAGAAGGGTTTATCGTGTAATCATCAATATTTTCAACGAGTTTAACATTATTTTGCTTTTGAGCATTGAAATAATTCTCTTCCGTTTTTTCATCAAGAGCCATCGCTGGAAATGCTGAAAATGTATTTATCAGTATTGCAAAGCATAGAAACAATATATTAAATTTAACTTTTTTCCTTACCATAGAGTTCAATCCCTTCTGAAAGTTGACATCTTAGATTTTAATTATAGAAATGTAAAGGGCAGTACTGCCCTTTACATTTCTATAATATTACTACTGTACTATTTGTTTAATGCATCAAATGCTTTCTTTGTAATTTCATTCGCTTTATCCTGAAGCTCCTGCGCTAAATCTTCCGGAGTCTTTTTCCCTGTATAAACCTGTTCTACAACCGTCTTCTCGATCGTCTTGTGGTAAGCTTCATCGAATCCCGGCGTAACTTTGAATCCATCAACATATCCGGTTCCCATATTTCCTATCATATATGCGACTCCCGGTTTTGTATTGTTAAGTTCAAGCCATTTGCTTATTACCGCCTGATCGTTTATAGCAGGAATATTGCCAAAGTTTAAAGGCTCATTGAAGAATGTATCGTCCAGCACTCCCTTGTATTTTTCCTTAAGCTTGTCTTTGTTGTAATTTTTTACAATATCATACCTATCGTCAAAGCCCTTAACATCATAAGTAAGATATTTCAAGAATCTGAACGCAGCATCAGGATTTTTGCATTTTGTTGTTATAGCAAGTGAATCGACAACCAGTCCCGGTCTTGATTTATCACCCTTGTCCTTTGTAGGGAAGGGATAATAATCCCAGTCAAAGCCACCAAAGCCGGCATTCTTGTCAAATCCAAGAGACCACGAAAAGTCCATCCATGTAGCGGCCTTGCCTTTTAACCATGCATCATAGTCGGTCTTCTCACCGACGGTATCCTCCATGAATTTCTCTCTCTTTGCATTGACATCCTTTTGCTCTTTTGACCCCTCGGGATAATTGCTTGGTACACCCAGCGCGTCCTCATGTTCATAAAGGCTTACATTTGATTTGTACAGATCTGCTGCAACATTTGCGGCATACTTCCATTCGTCTCCGAGTTCATACTCTTTCTTGGCTTCATTAAAGCTTCCCCATCCCAGACTATCATTTATCTGAGGAGGTAAATGCTTCATGATTTCATTAACTCCGTTTGTGCCAATCGAAACTCCCTTTTTAGTAGTCTTCTTAAGTATATTTACGTAGTCATCGACTGTCCAGTCATATCCTGGTACAGGTATATTATAGGAAGAAAGTAAATCTTTGTTTACAAACAGACCCCATAAATAAATCTTTTCAGGAAGCATTATCACCTTATTATTTACTGTACCATATTTAACAAAGTTATTATACAACTTCTTGCTTCCCGTATCCTTATCGAGATAAGGTTTCAGATCGATTACCCAGTCGTTCTGAACCGGCACCACAGGATTTTCAAGGTTTATGATATCCGGCATCTGATTTGAAGCAACTAACTTGGACATCTGTTCATTCCCAAGCCATTGTCCGTTAGAGAAAAATTCAACTTTTATATCGGGATTTTCTTTGTTAAATCTTTCAATAAGTTCCAATGCCATGAGCTTGTTTTCCCAGCCACCCCAAACAATTTTGACCGGCTCCTTTTTTTGCGATGTTTCTTTGGACTTCGTTTTATTGCCTGCACATGATGTCATAATCAGTGCTAAAACAGTTAAAGAAGCTACAACAAGGCTTAGTTTTCTTTTCATTTCATATCCTCCTTAATTTTATTTATAAAGCGCATGAAGCGCCTTATTTACATAATAACCTCTACGATATGCTGCCCCTTATCGGCAATATCGGGTATTATATTCCTTTGAATTTCTCTGCCATCTACAGTAATTCTTGTTACGCCGCTGGTTTTATTGTTTGGATTTTTAACATTGATTTTATATATGCTGCCCCTAAAAATACGCTTTACATTATATTCCTTCCACTCTGACGGGATACATGGCGAAATCTCCAGCCCGTCATCAACTGCCCTTACGCCTAATATCCAGTTCGTTGCAACCCTATGAAGCCACTGTGCAGATCCCGTATACCATGTCCAGCTTCCCCTTCCATAATAAGGCGATATCGGTCCGTCTGAATTTCCGGGAGTAACATATGGCTCCGACCAGTATGCATCGATATCCTTTGAACGGTTCGGCGGGCATATCCTTCTGTATGCCTCATAAGCATTCTTAGAATCCCCGATAAGTGCATAAGCCCATACCGCCCATGTAGCGGCATGTGTGTATACTCCGCCGTTTTCCCTGAGTCCCGGAGCATACCTTGATATATATCCTATATCGCTTCTTGCTTTCGTATATGCAGGATATAAAAGCAAAGCACCGTAATCCTTAAGCAGATATTTCGTAACGCTTTCCATAGCGATATTGCTTTTTTCTTCATCTGCAATTCCTGATATTACCGCCCATATGTTGGGATTTAAAAATATGCTGCCTTCATCATTTTCCTTCGATCCGACCTTAAGCCAGTTATCTGTAGTTGCCTGAAGATACCATTTTCCATCCCATCCGAATTTGTTTACCGCAAATTCCAGCGTTTTCATTACATCGCTGCATTTATCCGCAAACAGGTCATCATTTCTCATTTTAGCTACAGGTATAAAATTTTTAAGTATCATATACAAAAATTCCGCTACCCAGAAGCTTTCGCCTTTCATGCCTGAACCTACGCAGGACAAACCATCGTTCCAATCATGGTCACCCATCAGAGGAATTCCCCTCGGGCTGAACCGCGAGAAACACTTTTCGATGGCGCGCTTGCAATGTGTATACATATCAGCCGCATCTTTTCCATCTACAAAAGGCACAATTTCATTTAGTATATCAAAATCCCTGGTTTCTTTTAAATAAGCATCCATTATGAAAGGAAGCCACAGAAGGTCATCCGAACAATTTGTACGCGGTCCGCCTCCCCCTATAGTAAACCACCAGTGATAAACATCGCCCTCCTGAAACTGATTTTTAGCATGCAGCAGCAGCTGCTTTTTAGTAAACTCCGGAGCACTCTCCAAAAATATTAAGCTATCCTGAAGCTGGTCTCTGAAACCATATCCGGCGCTTACCTGATAAAGCCCTGATTTTCCCCATAATCTGCAGGAAATCGCCTGGTACTTGAGCCATATGTTCGTCATAATGTTCAACGCTTCATCCGGTGTATTTACCACCTCGGCGTCGATAAACCTGCTCCACAGCTTTAAAACTCCATCAAATGCCGCTCTGCAATCATCGACGGAAGATTTTTTTGCAAGGTCAACATAAGATTCCTTGCCCTTTTCAGCTGCCCCGAGAGTAAACACGACAGTCTTTTCTTCTCCGCTTGCTATTTCAACTTCCACTCTTATGGAAGAGCAGGCATCGGTAAATCTTCCCGATCTTCCATCTAAGTTTTTCTTTTCCATCATCACCGGATTTTTTTCATTTCTATACTGTCCTATTACCGATTCTTTATCGGTATCATAAGATGCTATCTTCTCGCTTGAAGAGTGAAAAAATGTATACCTCCATGTATCGTCATTGAGCCATATAAGTTTGCCTGCCGTCAGCGCATTGTTTTTTTCATCAAAGCCCGTATCTATAAACAATCTATGATATTCCCTGTGTTCATCTGGCGCAAAACCAAGCGCAAGCTCAAAATATGTGGTAAGATCAAGTTTTCTTTCCCTTTTGCTTTCATTTTTTATTTTAACTTCTATATATTCCATGGGATCATCCGGGGCCACAAATACTTTAGTGCTTGTATAAATTCCATCCACCTTGTGTTCAAATATACTGTAGCCTATTCCATGGCGTACCCTGTAAAATTCATAATCTGCCTGAACGGGCATCCATGCTGCAGACCAGTATTTACCGGTTTCAGTATCTCTTATGTATATATATTTCCCCCAGTTATCCTTTATAAGATCTTGAAATGATCTGGTAATCCTGTTCTGACCTGCATTCCCTCTCCAGGAATATCCGCTTCCTGTTTGTGACACTATTATTGAGTAATCGCCATTTGAAATTACATTCCCCCAGGGTCTTGGAGTATGAGGATCGGTTATAACATATTCTTTTCCATCGTCAGTGAAATATCCGTATTTGCTGATAAACTTCATAGCATTCGCTCCTTTATTTTGTCAGTTGCAATATAATATTATCGTTTATATATCCATGCTTATTTGAAACAATTTTATAATAGTTGTCTCCAATGGCCGCTACCGTATAACTTTTATCCTTCTTGACTTTCAAATTCGTCTTCAATACTATCTCATCCTTCGGCTGGCCCAAGGACAATCTTATCTTTACAGTACCATCCTCTGTCTTTTCGATAGATGATATTTCGGCAGTTGAATATTTTACAAAGATATCATCGTCCATCCTCATATTAAGAGGAAGCATCAGGCCTTTCCTGCTTTTTATCACCATCTCTTTGCCGTCAAACAACGGCTTATCCTTCATGTAAAATCTTGTTTTTTTATCATATTCATCAAAATTATTAATGAAAAGATATCTTCCACCATCGCTATTCACTCTTGAAATCAGGCTCAGTTTATCGCATATATTATCTGTCCTGAACAATGGCGCCACATCGATCTTTTTGAATAAATTCAGAACCACCTGATCCCGATAATAATAGTCATGAGCCATGCCTACTCCAAATACGACTATCTTTCCCTTCCCGATTTCTTTCGTAAAGCCGATATTCATATCATCCTTTTCGTATTTTGCAAAAACATTTTCTACATCGCCAAAATTTGTAGCATTGAATATGATAAGATTTTCAACATCATCAATATATTTTGCAAAACCGCCTTCGATGACATCTGCCTTGCAATTCAGTTCGTTCAACAGTACAGTACATGGCCTTCCCTGAAGATCCATGACAGGAAGCGTCGGAAATATCAAAAGCTTGCCTCCGTCTTTTACATAGTTTATTAGTTTCTGCTGTATTTCCTTATCCATATATCTTGTTGAAAATACGGCGAGCTTCGGTACCTTTGATATATCGATTCTCTTACCCTTTGTCAGGTTATAGCCTTCATAGACTATATTCATAATGGACATGCCCTTGCCCATTCCCTCATATAAAAGGTTCTCACGGTACATCACAAGTTCGTCGCAAATATCTTTTGAATTCTCATCCTTGTACTCGGTCATAAAATATTCCGGAATTATACCTAAATGCACTACGGACTCCTGACGGGTATGAAGCAAAGACTTTCCTGCCGCATTGATAATATCTGCCAGATGGGCGATTACTTTATAATGAGGCTTTAAGGACCCATCAGTATCTACAGGCGCCTGCCATGAATGACGCATTCCCAGCAGACCCGTACCCTTTACATTTGTGCCTCCCGCGAACATATAATAATTAAGGCTGTTCATGCCATTTGCAACGCATAAGCGTGTGGTAAGATCATATGTCGTCGGCTGCATTCTCGGCGTATCTACCTGAAAACCTCCCTGAAATTCTGCTGAAAACAAAGGTTGTCCTTCCTTTTGCACTGCATACGTAAAAGCATTTGCAAGCATTATATCCTGAAAATTATCATAAAAAATATTTCCTATATAATAGTCCCCGGCCATCACGGTGTCTTCGATGTCGCATACTCTCGAAAGCTGTGATACTCCAATGGGGTAGCGCATGCCGCGTTTTATAATGTCGACGGAGTCAAATCCGTGGACATTTACGACTACAGGAACCTGTCCCATATACTTATTGAATTTTTCTTTAAGCGCAGCAAAATATCTTTTAAAATACTCCCTCATATACAGTGACAAATCTACTCTTACTTTGTTTGCAAGACGGGCCGGGGGATTGCATACGAAATCATAAAACCCTTCGTCAAAATCCACTCCTTTATATTCGTTCTGTAAAGTGCTGCCATATTTTTCATGTAAGTATATATTAAAATCCTTTATATTTTGCAATGAATAATCTGCCATGCCGCTGCACCAGTGCATCATGCCGATTTCATTGTCAAGCTGTGCTATTACGACAGGTCCGCCGTTTTCTATCATATATGGCCTTACGACACTGCCCAAAGCTTTATACCATCTATCCACCAATTCAAGAAATCCCTTGTGAAGCAGATATACGCATCTCGACGGATGTTTATTTCCGTATTTGTCTAAAGCAACTATGTCGTCAAATTTATCATATATCCATCCCGGCAGTCCTTCATTTACAATCTCGCTCATGATATAAGGGCCCGGCCGTATCATACAGTACATATTATTTTCTTTAATAATTTTCAAAAAGTAACCAAGATCATTTTCCGGCCGCCTTTTACCCGTAACGTCTATATCTCCCTCGATATCTTCGTGTATTATCCAAGGTATGTATGTGCTTATCAGATTTCCTCCTGCAGCTTTTACTTTTAAAATCCTATCTTCCCATTCGGATTTAGGAAGCCTGAAATAGTGCACCTCTCCGCCAAATAAAAAGCATTCCTGCCCCTTAATATAAAAAATATTATCCTTAAATGCCACTTTTTTATCCATTGTTTTTTTATCCATTGTATATGTCCTTTTCAAAATTAAGATTAGTAAGTTATTTTGTAGTGTAACGTTTCGTAATATAAGCAATCGTTCTTTATTATATTCCCTAATAGTTTGAAATTCGTAAAACCACATACTGGGTTTTATGTAATAATATTGGTATTTTATTTAAAATACACAGCAATATACCTTATATTTATATAATATGCTCATATTACATGATATATTTTAATAAAATTATTTTCTTTTAGATAATGATTTAATGAAATTTATAATCCCAAACGTTTCACTTTTGGCTAACTTCATTTTATCACAATTCATAAAATAATCAATATTTTTTATAATATTTATTAAATATTTATATTCCATTTTTTATGGTCATATGTTCCTTTGAAGATTTCAAAAGACAAGGCTTGATTTGGCAGCAGCTTATTTATAAATACAACCTGCCGCAAAAAAAGCAACCGGTTATAAATAAATTTATATACCGATTACTTTATGCTAAAATAACATTTAACTTATATTATATTTTTTGTTATCAGCTTTTTTACCTCCGCTTGATTCCCGTACAACCAATTCAGTATCCAATGTTATGCTGCTGCCGTTTACCCTCCCCTTTATGAGGTTAAATAGCATATGGCCTGAAAAAGAACCTATTTCGTATATCGGGCTTTTTATAGTGGTAAGCTTAGGTCTAACATAAGTAGCCGCCTGTATGTCATCAAATCCTACAAACGCAATATCTTCAGGCACCTTTAGCCCCTTTTCGTGAACTGCCCTCATCGCTCCTATCAGCATTTCATCGTTGGCAGAGAAAAAAGCCGTTGGAATATCATCAGAACTGCTAAGAAAATTTCTCATAACATCATAACCTGATTTTTCCGTAAATCCTCCCTGCAATATATAATCTTTATTAATCTTAAAGCCGTTCTTTGTTAATGTCTCAATATATCCCCTGGTCCTTCCGACATTATCATATGAGTTTTCTTTGCCGCTTATAAATCCTATTTTTTTATGCCCCAAGCCGATCAAATATTCTACAGCTTCACTCGCTCCTTTTTTATTATTGATGAGAACGCTGCAAATATCCGATTGTTCTATTTTCCTATCCAGGAGTACTAAAGGCAACCCTTCGTTACTTAAGTTTGCAATATCATCATCAGTTAAACTTGAACCTACTATAATTGCTCCGTCAACTATACCTTCTTTTAAAAAATTATATGAGCCGTCTCTTCCAAAGTTATATTCACAAAAAATAATAACACTGTATCCAAACAAAAACGCTACGTCCTGAATCCCTTTTGTTACCTTATCATAATAAGGTGAATTTAGATCGTACACAATCAGGGCAATAAGTTTGGTTGTCTTAGTCTTTTTTAAATTCTGAGCGAAAGTATTGGGAACATATTTCATATCTTCCGCTATTTCCATGACTTTTTTTCTGGTCTTCTCGCTCACTTTAGAACTTCCATTCAGAGCATAGGAGGCGGTAGAAACAGCAACTCCGGCTGCTTTTGCAACATCTTTAATAGTAACCATATATTCTCCTCATCCAAAAGAAACGTTTCAGTTATCATTTTTTACATCTTTATGTAACTTTTTTCATTATATCCATTATTTCGTTTATTATATAACAATATAAAGATTCTGTTAAGTATTATTATTTATAACTCCGGTTTTAAAAAAATCTTTAAATTGTCGTCAACCTTTGCATTCTTCTGTGAAATTACCATAATAGTATTATCTTCTCTTTTTACAATGTAATCTTTATCGGGAATAATTTCAATTGGCGGATCAAATGCTATGACATCCTGCCTTTGAGTAAGTCGAAATCCGATATACTCTTTTTTGATCTCTTTAATTTCGGCAGTTGAATATTTTATTCCAACATTATTTAATTTCATGTCAATCGGCAGCATCACGGCATCCTTGCTCTGCAATAAAAATTTACGTCCGCCTAAAAGTTTCCGTCCATTTTCATAAAGATACATTTCCTTGTCAAATCCATCAAGATTCAATATATGAAGAAAACGTTCACCCCATTTGTTTACAGTCGATGTCATGAATATGCCTCTATAAGGGCAGTCATGCCCAAGAGCTGCATTGGCGCCTAATTTTTCAAGAGATGACTTGAAAAGCGGAATATCGCAGATGTAATCGGCTGCAATAACTATTGCCCTTCCCTTTCCAACTTTTGTATCGAACCCGCATATCATGTCTGTTCCATAAACCCTCAAAATCGCATTTGCTTTACCTGCTTTAAAAACCTGAGCAGACTGTACCCTTACTTCAGGTCTTGGCGCAGCCCATCCATCGGCATACAATGATAAATAAAAATCATCTGATTCACGGCAGAAGCCGGCATGTTTCACTCCCATTGCGTCAGCAAGAATCGTGCATGGATTGCCTTCCATATCAAATATCGGAACTTCGCCATAAAGCAGTATCCCGCCTCCGTCATTCAGATAATCGACTATCTTCTGCTGTACGCCACCGTCCATGTAACATGCTGAAGCAAGTGCCAAAACCGGCACTGACTCAGGATCTAACCTTCTGTTTTGAATATCCACTGAGCCAAAGCGATAGCATGAAAGAAGCATTGCCCGTGCCATGATCTCCCATGCTCCTGAGGCACGCCTTCTTTCGACATCTTTTATAATTTCAGCCATTTTATCGCTCCATGGATAGCGGGATTCGGTCATATAATAATCCGGTATGAATGCAAAAGCTACATTATCATGTTCTTCCTTCATTTCCGAAAGTTTGCTTGATACGGCCATTATCGTTTTCGTACTTCTTGCCAGCCTTGGGTATACGTAATCGAGTTCGCCCTCCGGGCTTACCGGCGCTGCAAAGCCATGGCGCTCTCCTGTAAAAGCTATACGGTCATTTCCGTCATCTGGTTTAGGGTCAAGACGGTAATTGGTCCCGCCGGCAAACAAATAATAATTTAACATACGGTTGCCCTGCGCTATACACATCCTGGCTTTGAAATCAGCGGCCGATGGATCATAACGTCCGCCATATGTACATCCGTAATTGCCGTCTCCGCATTCAAACTCAACTGATGTCAAGGGCTGGTCCGAATTATTTACAGCATCCATGAATCCGTTTATAAGATAAAGGTCCTGGAAATTATCCATCGTCAGGTTGCCTAAATATATATCGGAACCTGAAATATAACCTGGGGCCTGAGTATAAGCTTCGTAAAGCTGACTTATACCGATCGGGAATGTAAGACCGCGGCCGCCTCCCGTACCATGGACATTGACTATGAACGGAATACCTTCAACGCCGAACTCTTCGGCATATGAGCGAAGCAAAGCTATATATCTTGCAAAACGGTTTCTCATATAATGCCCGAGATCATATGTAAATTCTGCCACATACTCTTCTTCAGGTGAGCGAAATGCCTTGCCGCATATATCTATATTATCGGTATCAAATGGATATCTCCTTATAATTTCCTTGGGAGTATATTGTTTTTTAAGCCATGAAATAAAATCTGTTATCACATTGTCTGTAAGGTCAGGACAGTTGCTGACCCATGAAAGCATTCCGACTTCATTGTCAAGCTGAACGCCGATAATATTGCCACCCTTTGTAATCAACCTTGACGCAATTATCGGCATTAAACCTGCATACCATTTATGTACTTCCTCTAAAAAACCGGGTGCAAGATAATCCACCGTTTTAGTTGGAACTTTTTTACCATCCCATGAAACAGGAATAATTTCCGGGTGTTTTGCATATACCCAGTAAGGCAAACCCTCATTCTTCATTTCAGCCATTATAAACGGCCCTGTTCTCGCGAAGAAATAAAGACCATTTCCCTTGCATAAGTCAATAAATGCGCTCAAATTCAATTCCGGTCTGGTTTTGCCGTCAAAATCAAATTGTCCTTCCACCTGTTCGTGGCAAAGCCATGGTATATATGATGCGACAGTATTGCAGCCTGCTGCTTTCAGCTTATTGATGCGATCCTGCCAGTCCCTTCGATGCACTCGGTAATAGTGGATTTCACCGGACATGATAATCTGCGGCTTGCCATCGATCAGAATTTGTTTATTCCTGATTTCAATCATTACCCATACCCTCTCTTCTTTTTGAAAACTAAAAATAAAAAATCATATTAGAAACGTTTCACTATAATTTCAATTTTAACAAAATAAATATAAAAACTCAAGTCAAAAGTTAAATAAATCTCCAATTTGTAATTTGAAATCAGGAATAAATAGGGTTGTGTTATTTTGAGCAACGAATGAGCATTATGAAAGTTTTGATAAGTTCTTGGC
>JASEJN010000049.1 GCA_030016385.1 Clostridiales bacterium
AACAGTTTTGTGTATAACTTTTTATTTTTATGTCAACATTTACTTATATATAATATTTTTGTTTATATATTTGTTAATAATTTTTTTATTTATCCACATAATCGTCATGATTGCCTGGATGTAATTTACCAGGCATTAATAATCTTTTAAAAGCTTACTTAGGAGGCACTTTTATGAACAAGGAAATAGTTGATATATGGGAAAAGACATTGAATATAATAAAAGCCGAACTCCCCGAAGTTAGTTTTAATACATGGCTTAAATGCATCGAACCCCTTTTTATGGATTCCGACAAGATCGTGCTCGGTGTTCCTAACGATTTTACAAAAGGAATACTTGAAGCAAGGTATCAACCCATTATATCAAATGCTTTAAAACTTGTTACATCAAAAAAATATGACATCAGCTTTGCTATAAATAATGAAGAAACATTAAGGGCCCTGAACAACCGGCAGATGGAAAACAGAAATATTGAAGAAAAAAATAAACATGATGATTCAAATTCCAACCTCCTTAACCCGAAATATACCTTCGATTCCTTCGTTATAGGGAACAGCAACAGGTTTGCACATGCCGCTTCACTGGCAGTCGCCGAAGCACCGGCAAAGGCATATAATCCGCTGTTTATATATGGAGGAGTGGGACTCGGGAAAACTCATCTGATGCATGCTATAGGTCATTATATTTTAGACAATGAACCTAATTTAAAGGTTGTTTATGTATCTTCAGAAAAGTTTACAAATGAACTTATTAACTCCATAAAAGACGATAAAAATACTGCTTTTAGAAATAAATACAGAAATATCGATATATTATTGATAGACGATATACAGTTTATAGCAGGAAAAGAAAGCACTCAGGAAGAGTTTTTCCACACTTTTAACGATTTATATGAGGCAAATAAACAGATAATTATATCGAGTGATAGGCCTCCAAAGGAAATACCAACGCTTGAGGACAGGCTAAGATCAAGATTTGAATGGGGACTGATTGCCGACATACAGCCTCCTGATTTTGAAACAAGGATTGCCATTTTAAATAAAAAAGCTGATGTGGAAGGGCTTAATATCCCAAATGATGTAATGGTTTATATAGCAAGCAAGATACAATCAAATATAAGGGAACTTGAGGGAGCGCTAATCAGAGTAGTAGCTTATTCTTCCCTTGCAAACAGGGAAATAAGCGTAGATTTGGCAAGTGAAGCTTTAAAAGATATAATTTCAAATAAATCAAAACAAATAACCGTCGAACTCATTAAACAGGTTGTAGCAAATTATTATAACTTAAGACCTGAAGACTTTACCTCAAAGAGAAGGACAAGGAATGTCGCTTTCCCGAGGCAAATTGCAATGTACCTTGCAAGAAAACTCACTGATCTTTCCCTTCCAAAAATCGGGGACGAGTTTGGGGGAAGAGATCATACTACAGTGATACACGCATATGAAAAAATAAGCAATGATCTTGCGGTAGACGACGGCCTAAAGGAAACTATAGATGAAATCAATAAAAAGCTAATCCAAAAATAGTTATCAACTTATTATCAACCATATACCTTAATAACATGTTGATAATAGTTTTAACGATATTTATTATATAATAATGTGGATAAAGTTATCTTATTTTATTTTTTTATCCACATGTTTTCCCTTTTATTTTTTAAAGCATTTTAAATGTTTTAAATACTTATTAACATAATAACAGCCCCTACTACTATTACTACTAATTTTTTTATTTTATATTATTATTTATTGAATTTTTAAGCTTGTTTATAACTTTTACTACAATATATAATACGGGAGGTAATTTAATATGAAATTTATCTGCTATAAAAACGAACTTTTAAATTCCATATCCATCGTGCAGAAAGCAGTTACAGGAAAAAGCACTCTTCCTATACTTGATGGAATATTAATTAAATCCGTCGAAAATGTTCTTTCATTGACCGCAACAGATTTGGATTTCGGCATAGAAACCAAAGTCAATTGTACAGTCCAATCAAATGGTTCTGTTGTATTAAACTCCAGGCTCTTTGGTGATATAATAAGAAAATTGCCTGATGAAGATATAGAAATCGAAGTGGATGATTCGTTTAATACAACTATAAAATGCGGTAAATCGAAGTTCAATCTTGTTGGACAAAGTCCTGATGAATTTCCTGAACTTCCTTCTATAAACGAAAATGCCATGTATACCATAAAGCAGGATTTTCTAAGAGACATGATAAAGGACGTTATATTTGCCGCAGCTCAGGATGAAACAAGGCCAATACTTACAGGTGTTTTATTCGAAGTGAAAAACAGTATTCTGAGCATGGTTGCACTTGACGCTTACAGGCTTGCGTTAAAGAGCGCCCCGTTAAATTCAAAGGACAATATAAGTGCTGTAATACCTGCAAAAGCTTTAAACGAGGTAAGTAAAATACTTGTGTCATCCGATGATGTTTCCATAACATTTACACCAAATCATATATTGTTTAAACTTGAAAATACAAAGATTATTTCAAGGCTGTTACAGGGGGAATTTATAAACTACAGGCAGATAATACCTGAAGAATATAAACACAGAGTCAAAGTAAATCCTAAAAATCTTTTAGACAGTATCGAAAGGGCATCCCTTTTGGCAAAAGAAGAGAATACAAATCTTATAAAAATGGATATAAAAGAGGACAATATGATAATTACTTCAAATTCCAAATATGGAAATGTATACGAAGAAGTACCTATAGAGCTTGAAGGAGACAATATTCAGATAGCTTTTAATTCCAAATACTTTATAGATGCTCTCAGGATTATAGATAAAGATGAAATTTATCTTGAGTTTACGAGCAGTGTAAGCCCTTGCATACTTAAGACATCCGATGATAACAGCTATATTTATCTTATACTGCCTGTAAGGCTGTTTGCTGATTAATATTATAATGTAAAAAATTTACATATTATTATCGATATTTGAATTTACAAAACTTGAATCCGGCAAGTGTTGTTTTTCAAAATATCACATACATATTGCTAATTGGAGTCAACACAAGCTTAATATAAAAGGCGCACAGCTAAAGTTTGGACATATTTCATCTTGGTGGGGGTGCGCTATTTGTTTTTGTTGAAATTATTCAGGGGTATATTTTATGAATGTAGAAAAAATTACATTAAAAAATTATAGAAATTATATTGACCTGGAGTTATTTCTTCATCCAGGCCTTAATATAATTTATGGCGATAATGCCCAGGGAAAAACTAATTTTATAGAGTCCATTTATATCTGTGGGATAGGAAAATCGCACAGGGCTTCAAAAGAAAAGGAACTCATAAATTGGAACAGCCACAGCGCCTATATCAAAGCAAACATTAAAAGAGCTAATATAGATACTGATATAGAGGTAAACATATTTGACAACAAGCCTAAGATTATAAAAGTCGGTGGGGTTAAAATAGAAAAGATTTCTGAGCTTCTTGGAAATCTAAATGTCGTAATGTTTTCCCCCGAGGATTTAAGGCTCATTAAAGAGGGGCCTGTATACAGGAGAAGATTTTTAGATATAGAGGTTTCACAAATAAAACCGGCCTATTTTTATAATCTGCATCAATATAACAGGGTGCTTTTACAAAGGAATAATCTTCTTAAATCTATAAAGTACAATAGAAGCCAGAGCCTTCTAAAAACTCTCGATATATGGGATGAGCAGCTTTCAGAATTCGGTTCTCATATTATCGTTTACAGGATAGAATTTATAAAAAAAATATCGATGCTTGCAAGGCTAGTCCATAGGAAATTAACGGATGGAAAAGAAGAACTAAATGTTTTGTATTCAAGCATGTTTAAAAATGTTCAGACAAGAGAAGATGGAAAGATTTTATTATATAAAGAGCTTATAAGATCTAGAAACAGGGATATAGAAAGGGGAATGACATCGGTAGGTCCTCACAGGGATGATATGGATTTTTTTATAAACAATACGGATGTCAAGACATATGGATCTCAGGGGCAGCAAAGAACCGTGGCTCTTTCTTTGAAACTATCCGAGCTTGAGTTTATAAGGGCTGAATGTATAGAGTATCCCATTCTGCTTTTAGACGATGTACTTTCTGAACTTGATATAAAAAGGCAAAAGTTTTTATTAGAAAACCTTAAGAATGTACAGACGATTTTAACATGTACAGGAATAAATGACATAAGGGAATTTCGGAAAAACGATCGTTTTTTGTTTAAAGTTTCAGATGGATTAATCGAAAAAATTGAGTGATATGTAAATTATGCGTGAATAGAATCGTAGATTCTTCAAATATAAAATATGCACCCTAAAATATCTTCAATTCGTAATTTGGGATCAGCCATAAATAGAATTATGCTATTTTGATCAACGAATGAGCATTATGAAAGTTTTGATAAGTTCTTGGCTTTGCTGCCGAAGAGAATCCTTAGAGCTTTTGATTGTCTGAGTGAAACGAGTTTCAAAAGCTCTTGGATTATCAAGGCTGCTGGCCTTAGAACTTACAAAACTTGAATCCGGCGAATGAGTGCTCAAAATAACATAAACTCATATTGCGAATCGAAGATTCTTCTATGATATATAATGTATGTGGTATATAAAATGTTTTCAAATAAAGGAGATGCGTTCATGTCATATTTGCTTAAACCGTTGGAAAATGGAAAATTGTTTTTGAAAAACAGGTTGATCATGCCTCCTATGGCCACTTCAAAATCTGAAGAGGATGGAAGAGTGAGCAGAGAAATGTTGGATTATTATGATGAAAAATCAAGAGGTGGGTATATATCGCTGGTCATTATAGAACACAGCTTTATTTCAAAACGCGGAAAGGCAAGTGAAAGACAGCTTTCCGTATCGGATGACGATTTGATAGGAGGTTTGAAAGCACTCGCCGATACCATTCATAGAAATGGGACTAAAGCGGTAATGCAGATCAATCATGCAGGAAGCGCTACAAGTAAGGATATTACAGGATATGATGAAGTAGGCCCATCGTCAGTACCAAATCCGCGCAGGGGAAATATTCCAAGGGAACTTACGCGTACGGAAATCGAAGGCATAGTACGGGAATTTAAAAATGCGGCAGTACGGGTAAAAAAGGCGGGCTTTGATGGAGTGGAAATCCATTCTGCCCACGGGTATCTGCTGGACCAATTTTTGTCGCCTCTCACAAACAAAAGAATCGATGAGTATGGAACAGATATAAAAGGCAGGATTAAGATTCATCTTGATGTCGTTAGGGCAGTGCGTTCTGCAGTTGGAGAAGATTTTCCGATTCTGCTGCGCCTGGGTGCTTCCGATTATATGGAGGGAGGAACGACGATTGAGGACAGCAAAATTGCAGCGGTTGAATTTGAAAAAGCAGGAGTGGATATTCTTGATATTTCAGGCGGATTTTGTGGATATATGGTACCGGGACTTACCGGACAGGGATATTTTTCACCGTTGAGTGAAGCGATAAAGAAAGTTGTATCCATACCTGTTATACTGACTGGTGGCATAACTGAAGCCAAGGCTGCTGAAAAACTGCTGTCAGAGGGAAAAACCGACCTTATCGGCGTAGGAAGGGCTATGTATAAAGACTCCGGCTGGGCCAGAAAAGCCATCGAAAGTTTTAGAGCATAAAAAATGGAGACTATGGGGAGGGTTTAGCATATGCGCATATTCATATTTTAACTTTAACTTTATTTCCGATTACAATTTCGTTTTCAGTAACATAAGAATCATATGCTAAAATCCCAACGCCGTTTTCCTTCGCATATTTTAAAGCCGATGCAAACTTATCATCCATAATTGCATTGGGGGTAAAATATTTTACTCCCTTCATCTGGATAAGGAAAAATATATAACCTTTGTATCCTTCATGCACGGCTTTTACCATTTCTTTTACATGCTTTGTACCCCTTTCGGTTGGAGCATCGGGGAACATGGTGATTCCGTCATTTTCCAGGGTAACTCCTTTTACTTCTACGAATCCTTTTTCCAAGGGAGTCTCAAAGTAGATATCAAACCTGGAATTTCCGTAAAATACTTCTCTTTTTAACATGCATATATTTTGGATCTCATCAACTTTTTTATCGCGCAGACCCTGGTATACAACGGCATTAGGCACCTGTGAGTCGATATTGATGAGGTTATTCCCCTTATACGCCGATATAAGAGAGTAATTGGTCTTTCTATTTTTATTCCGGGATTTTTCAAGTATCACCTGCGTACCTCTATTTAATATTTCCCTGCACCGTCCTGTATTTTTGACATGCACGATTTCTTTCTTTCCGTTCAGAAGTACATGAGCTATAAATCTATTCGGTCTTTCTAAAAAAACAGCTTTACTTATGTCGTTATATTTCACGATAAGCCTCCGGTATTTTTAAAATACATATGCTTCTGTCATTCTCTTAATTTACACTTTTTCCTGACGTACCATAATATAACAAAAAAGATGACTGCCAAACTCAAAATTATGAATGTAATTTCCGAGTAAACGTCCATAAATTCCAAAATCTCCTGCCATGACTCTCCAAGAGCGGCACCTGCATATACGAGGGCTGTATTCCAGATTAATGTTCCTGTTGTAGTATAAAGAAGAAATAGGCCTAATTTCATATTTGCCATACCCGCCGGAATAGATATAAGGCTTCGGACAAGCGGAACCATTCTGCAGAAGAAAACAGTCCGATAACCATAACGGGTAAACCATGAATCGGCCTTTTCGATATCGCTTGCTTTTATCCTGAGTATATGCCCCCAGCGGTTTATCAAATTCTCAAGCCTTTTTACGTTAAAAAGACGGCCAATTTCGTAAAGTACAAAAGCCCCCGAGACAGAACCGGCAGTAGCGGATGTAATCACGCCTAAAATGGTCATCCGGGCCCTTGTAGTCATGAACCCTCCAAAAGTAAGTACGACTTCCGAGGGTATGGGTGGGAAAACATTCTCCAATAAGATCATGATAAATGTGCCGAGATAACCGAAATGCTGCATGAAATTTATGATCCAGTTTTGCATAGTAAATTCCTCACTTGAATTATTTACACTTAAATACATTAAGAGCATGAATACATTATATAATACCCCGAAGTTATCTGTAAACCTTTCCTTAGTATTCTTCTTCAATCCGTAATTTGAACTTATGTTATTTTGAACACTCATTCGTTGCTCAAAATAACATAATCCTATTTATGCCTGATTTCATATTGCGAATCGAAGTAATATTCTTTTATAATACATGCCCCTTAATTTGCTAAATGTGATAGATAATAATGGTATAATAAAATATATCGTTTGAAGTGAGGGTGGTAAAACATGTTTATTAGGAAAGCAAATGTAAGCGACGTAGAGAGGATAAATGAAATATATAATCAAGCTGTATTGAATACGATTGCCAGTTTGGATATACAACCAAGGTCTTTGAAATATCAACTGGATTGGTTTAAAAGTCACAATGATAGATTTGCAGTTTTTGTGGCATGCAAAAACGGCATAATAACGGGATGGGCATCTTTATCCCTTTGGTCCGATAAATCCGGATACAAGGATGTGGCGGAGGATTCCATATATATTGATGAAAAATACAGGGGAAACGGAATAGGAAAGCAACTTTTAAAGACGATTATGGATCATGCAAAAGCCAACGGATTTCATACAATAATCGCAAGGATATCCGATGGAAACGATATAAGCGTTCATATGCATCAAGAGTATGGATTTAAAATGGTCGGCACACTAAAGGATATAGGATACAAATTTGGCAGATATATCAATGTACATATTATGCAACTCCAACTCCAGCTCGGGGACAGTTAACAATAAATCGCTAAATTGGCGATACCTAAGGTTTTTGTTAACCGTCCCCGCTAATTTGCTTGGATTTTAAGAGAACTGTTTTATTTCGTTAATTTAGACATATTTGAAGTTAATTCCAGTGCAGTCTTAAAGCTCTCCGTAATGTTTTTAATCTTTTCATCCTGTGATTCAACACTTGCAAGTACCTCTTCGAATGATGCGCTGCTCTCCTCTGTAAAACCTGCAATATCGTGGAGGCTGTCTGTTATATTCTTTGATAATTCCTTTAGATTTTTTACCATATTCTCAATCTCATCCGCTTTGACATTAACTTTTTGCGAGTTTTTCGTGACATTCTGGATTACTTCGGATACTTTAGTTTTAGATTCCTGACTTGTTTTTATGGCTGAATAACCCATATTTACTTTATCGGTAACCTCTTTTGTCTTTGAGCTTATGCTTTTTATTATATTATCGATTTCTTTTGCCGCATTCCCTGAGCTCTCGGCAAGTTTTAATACTTCGCTTGCCACAACCGCAAATCCTTTTCCGTTTTCTCCTGCTCTTGCAGCTTCAATCGATGCGTTAAGTGCCAAAAGGTTGGTTTGAGATGAAATATTGCTTATGACATCAAGCATCTCCCCGATTTTGCCCATTTCATTATTTAGTTCGTTTATATGAGAGACCGTATCGTTTATTATATTGCTTAAACTATCTATCTGGTTTGACAATGAAAAAAGTTCTTTTTCGCCTCTTCCTGAATCGCTGTAAGATAAGGCTGCTGATTGTTTCATATCGCCGGATACTTTTGAAAGAGTGTCCACGCTTTCTTCAACATTTCCCATGTCCACGCTTATATCGTTTACACTTTTGGCCTCCGATTCAACTCCCGTTGCAAGCTGTGAGAAAGATGTGGATATTTCCTTTGATATATTCTCCGCGGCATTTATATTGTCATTAAAAGTTTTATTGAAATCATTGAGAGATTTCACCGCTATTTTTATATCGTCCAGGATACCTTGGAGCCTGCTTTGAGAATTCTCAGATTCTTTCCTTTTCTTTTCCAAATCTTCGTTGAGCTTCTGACCTATTATACTATGGGCGATAATAATCCCGCCGATGAGTATGAAGTAAAGGTTTAGAGAAATCAATGTTTTAGTAGTTATGCCGTTATACATCACATTTCTAAACTGAAAAAAAGAGAAATTTATCATACAAATACCCATGATGAAAGATAAAATAAGCGGTTTATAGTAATTGTAGAGAGATGTAAGGGCAAGGCTGTAATACACAATCAGGACATTTACAAAAGATGTTTTCCCGGTAGACGCACTGATAATGATATAAGAGAAAAATCCTGTAGCCAACGTTATAATATACATTGTAGCAAGTATAAGTTTTTTTGTTGCCGTTAGATATGTAGAAAGGAGACATATGCCGGTACCGGTAACAATCAGGGCGATGATTGTGGATTTTGGTATTTTATTTGCTATATCCACAGCAATGCCTAAGGCCAGTGAACACCACAAAAGTTTTACGATCAGACAATTTCTTTTATGTATTAAGTTTATATTATTCATTTTATTGCCTCCTATGTATTTTATATATATTTATTCGGCTTAAATTCGCAAATATTAATACCATCAGAGTCATATTACAAATGAAGACTGATATTATGAAATATTTGTATTTGTCAGTATTTAACGATATAATGAAAAAGTACAGAAAAATTAAGGCGGGATTTAAATGCATATAAGGGAAGATGTACTTAAACTTACGGCGCCGATTGTGGTGGAGCAGGTACTCACAATATCGCTTGGCGTTGTAAACACCATATTGGCAAGTAACATAGGCAAAGAGGCCGTATCTGCAATAGGGATGGTTGATGCTATCAATAACGTTTTTATAGCATTTTTTTCATCTCTTGCTGTAGGAGGGACTGTAGTCGTAGCGCAGTATACGGGGCATAATGACATAAAAGACGCAAATAAAGCGTCAGGACAAGCCATGTCATCTTCCATAATAATATCTCTCGCTGTAACGTTATTGATGTGGGTATTTCGCTATCCTATAATAAATGGATTATATAGTTCGGCTGAACAGTCTGTCCTAAGCCAGTCTTATATATATTTTGAAATTACGCTTTTAACATATCCGCTTATATGTATAACACTTACTGCATGTGGATTGCTTCGGGGTGCCGGCGATACAAAGACTCCTATGAAAGTAAATATAATAATGAATATAATAAATATATTCCTGAGCTATATACTCATATACGGAATAAATATACGATTTTTGAATTTCCGTATTCCCGGACTTAATGTGGAAGGTGCGGCGCTTGGTATCGCATTTACAAGAATTGTAGGTAGCATAATGATAATGCTTGTGCTTTTAAAGGGCTCAAAAATAATAAAACTTAAAGGGCCGCACATGTTAAAAGTAGATTTGAATATGCAGAAGATGATATTTAATGTAGGAATACCTTCAGGACTTGAGTCCCTTGTATTCAACGGAGGAAAGCTCATAACGCAGATTTTTATAGTTTATATGGGTACAGCGGCCATAGCAGCAAACTATATCGCAAACTCCATAACAACGCTTATTAATATTCCCGGCGCTGCACTAAGCATCGCCGCGACTACCCTGGTCGGACAGAATATGGGAAGGGGAGACCCCAAGAATGCTGAGGATCTTATGGTATATCTGACGAAGCTCTCATCGGCATGCCTTCTTGTGGTGTGCTTTTTGTCAATACCTCTTACAAGGGCCTTTTGCCTTCTGTATACAAGAAGCGAGGATGTTTTGAAAATGGCTGTAAATATTACAAGGCAATGGGATATAGTTACTCCCGCTTTGTGGTCCATAGCATTCGTGCTGCCGGCAGGGTTAAAGGGTGCCGGTGATGCCACATATACCCTGGTTACATCGTTTATAGGCATGTGGATTTTCAGGATAACATTGGGATACATACTGGGAATTCCTTTTAAACTTGGAGTTGCAGGAATATGGATAGGCATGTACGTCGATTGGGCGGTACGGGGTATACTTTACTGGGCAAGGCTGAAGAAAGGGAAATGGAAAAACAATGTTGTTATTGATATTCACGCTTAAGATGTATATAAAAGAATATAAGCTATAAAAAACATAGCAATGCAAAAGAAACAATAAATAATATATACTAAATTTAAACCTCAAGGAGATACGCTTGAGGTTTTTTATTTTATAATTCCCTTAACATCACTATAATATATTTTTAACAGTTATTGCTTATACTTATAATTGTTATTTAGTAAGCGCTAAATAATGGGACGCATGTCAAGTTAACTTTATCTATGAGATAATACTTTACAAGAGTTATTATAGTTTTTGAAGTTTTTCAAGTGGCTTGAAAAACTATAGATAGGAGAGTGACCATGGATAAAGTTGCAGAAGTAAAAGTGCAGTTTAATAAAGAAAAATGGTTTAACTTAATAAGAGAGCGCCAAAACAGCGGGCTGACCATCAAGGAATGGTGCAGCCAGAATAACATACAAGAAGCATACCTATTACTACTGGCTGCGGCGCGTCAGAGTGTCTGCATGTACAGAATACATGGGGGCTGCACAAAATAAACCTAAAAGTCCTGTAGCCCTTGCACCTTTGCAAATAGATGAAAGAATCGATCCTGAGCAGGCTCCGATAATCATCCATATGCAAAATGCTGATATTGAGGTCAGAGATGGAAGCTCCCTTCATGCTTTGGAAACTGTGCTGACCGCATTAAAAAACATATGTTAGCAGATTTAGCAAAGATGAAAGGAATATATATTGCTTGCGGATATACAGATATGAGGAAGTCTATCGATGGATTGGCTGCCATAGTTAAATTGAATTTCTCTATGGATCCCTTTTCTCCATATCTTTTTCTTTTCTGCGGAAAACGCCGGGACCGACTAAAAGCATTGCTCTGGGATGGGGATGGTTTTATCCTTCTATATAAACGATTAGGAAACGGAAACTACAAGTGGCCCCGTACGCCTGAGCAGGTCAGGCACCTGACATCTCAGGAATTTTGCTGGCTTATGGAGGGTCTTTCAATTGAACAACCAAAAGCAATCAAAGAGGCAAAACCCAGCGAAATATTCTAGCAAAATATATGTAAAAGAGGTCCCTAAAGCATTGATTTTAGTGGACTTTCAACCGAACAAACTGAATATATTTCCTTATTGGAGAGGACCAATGAAACATTAAATCTTCGTGTCAATCAACTCATGGATATGCTCCAAAAGACCCTATATGGGCAGTCCAGTGAAAAGAGGCGTTATATCCTTGGAGAGGATGATGGCCAGATTTCATTTTTTAATGAAGCTGAGATAGAAGCAAACAGTAAGGCAGAGGAGCCTTCAGTACAAACCATTGTTTCCTCCAACACGGTCAGGTCAGCATGCCCGAAGGTTTCTGGAGAGTTTTTCAGGTTACCTCCAAACAGATGGCAATGGATATATGTAGTACCTAACGTTATCCATTGCGGCTGTTGGGCCCATTTACAGTGCAAATTTGAGGAGGCAATGCCTAAAGGCGCTGACATGAAGAATTCCAGGGCAGCCGTAGGGTATGACTATTGCAACCGTCTGTTTGGCATGGAGGAAGGATGGGCAGAGTTATCATTTGAAGAGCGCTACAATGAGCGGATCAAATACGCTAAACCGCTGCTTGATGAGTTCTGGCAATGGGTATCAAATCTGAATCCTTTGCAGGGCTCTAACCTTGTAAAGGCTGTTACATATGCCATAAACCAAAAAGAGCCGCTTAATAATTTCCTCCTCGATGGCCGCATTGAAATCTCTAATAACCGTGCTGAAAACACAATTCGTCCTTATGTAACTGGAAGAAAAAATTGGCTCTTTGCGGATACAACCCGCGGTGCTAAAGCCAGTGCCATTGTCTACAGCATGATTGAGACAGCCAAGGTTAACAAACTAAACCCTTATATGTATTTGGTATATCTTCTATCTAATTTGCCTGGTCTAAAAGAATTAAATCAGGAATCCCTTGTTCCTTTTCTACCCTGGTCCCCGGAACTGCCATCATGGTGTCGCAGGGATTATGTCAAGGCACCCCAAGATTAAGCGCTTACGAATGACCTGCCATAATATCCGGTTTTTTCCCGTATAATATGTCTTTTGACTTCCTTGGAAATCGAAGTACAATCATGATTAATATCTTTACTGATGGATTTAAATGATAGACAGTCTTTAAGAGATTGTTCAATTGTAACTCTTTGACTGAGATTAAAATGTTTATACTTAGACATAATATGGTCTCCTTTTTACAGGCATTACAGGGAACATATATTGCCTTTATCAAGTAATGTAAACTACCGCTAATTTTATTGTCAAAGGCCCAAAATCAGGCTTATCCTTGACAATAAAATTCCGCCATGCACTATATCAATTGCCGAGGGATGAAGGGAAAAAGCAAGTTGTATCTTAAGCATCCCCCAGAATATGCTATTGTAGCATGGCGGACGCTGTCTATACGGTATGCCGTCTACTAAAAATACCTCGGGAATCTGCTAAAAGAGCAAGTTGTCAAATTGACAAGTTATAAACCAAACACCAAATATATCATAATATTTGTAATACTAATTTCCACCCTTATTTTTGTAAGATTAACTTCCACTATTCAACGGTATGGGGTGAAACTTACTTTTGCAATTAACTATAATAAATTGCCATAAAATTATTTTAGATTTAAGTATTGTATTATGGATACTTGATTTATAATGTATTAAATGGTAAGATAAATAAAAAATGGGAGGAAAAAAGCATGAAAAAGTTTTTTACTGTTATTTTTTCTTTAATGCTAATCTTTTCTAACTTTGTAGATGTACAACCTGTTTTTGCTTATTCAAAGAATCCAAATACAGTAACAAAACCTGATGCTTTTCAATATTGTTCCGTTTATGGTACAAGACATTACCCAGATCATAAATACTTAGCTAAAGTTCTTATTGATGGGGACAATTATTATTCTAATTTTACAAGAGCAGATTGTGCATGTGGAGCAGAAATTTTTTATGATGGCTATCCTCATCAAGGTTTTGTCGGACAATATTTTACCCATTACTATGATACATTTGTAGATACCAATGGATGGTTTACGGTATATAGAGTTCATACATCTGATATAAGTGAGCATTATACATCAGGAGATTTAGCGGATTGGTATCTTACTGCGTACTAATTAAATGAATAAATTTATAAAAAATATAGGTTGTAAATATTGCTGGCGGAAAGAGCTATTGCTTAAAGGATTAATTATTCCCGAAGCAACAGCTCTTTTATATAGGAATGTATATTATAATATTGATATTAGGATTTTTAAAAAAAAAGGTGAATTTTACCTGGAATTAATATTCTTATAATAAAGGAGATGTTTTGAATGGCTTTTTTTGTAGTGGGCATTATTCTTGTGTTAATTGGAGTTTTGGCAATTTCCAGAGGAAACGCTTCAAAATTTAATACTACAAGTGGGGGAGGAAGCAGGATTCCACCTGAAGCATGGCTTAGGCTTAATGAAAGCGTACAAAAAGTTGCAGGAACAAAGGAATCTACTGACTCCTATTTTCTTAAAAGCAATATTTTAAAGCCTAACATTCTTGGATTAATTATTTTAGTTGTTGGAATTGTGTTTATTGCATTAAGTTTAATCTGATATAGGGTCCTTAGTTCAAAGGTTTACTTATACCGAATAATATATATTTTCCTCCAAACACTAAATGGGTTATTTGTCCAGGACTGTATTACTATAGGGTATTTACCTCCCCATGTGGCTTCAAGTGAATGAAGAGCCTCAACTGCTTCTTCATTTGGAGCCTTATATACTGTCCTTAAATCTTTCATGAACGCCTTAATGTTCTTCGAAGCTACATACTTCATTGAGTTTCTTATTTGGTGTATTATGCAGCTTTGATTTACATTAGGGAAAACTGTCTTTATTGCTTCAGGTAATCCTTTAAGACCATCCATACATGCAATTATTATGTCCTTAACCCCTCTGTTTTTAAGGTCATTACATACTGATAACCAGAACTTGGCACTTTCCTGTTCTCCTATCCATATACCCAATATATCTTTATATCCTTGAAAAAGTCAAGGAAAGCGCACACCCAGATTTAGCGAACTAAAGTATGAATATCCATCAAGTTAAGCCGCCAGAGAAAAGAACAAGGCTCTCTTTTTCAGAGGGGGAAGATTGCCTTCGTTGGCAGTATAGCGGCGTTCAGCATTGTAATAAAGCTCAATCCACGCGAACACTTTATATCGCACCTCGTCCCGGGTCATTTTATAAAGCGGCAGCTGGTAAATCAGATCTTTTTTCAAAGTGGCAAAAAAGCTTTCCATGCGGGCGTTGTCAAAGCAGCTGCCGGTGCGGCCCATGCTTTGCCGCAGGCCGTATCGCGTCAGGGCGTTGCGGTATGCCCGGCTCGTATATTGGCTGCCGTGGTCGGAATGGAGAATCAGACCGTCCCGTTTTCCAAATCTCCCCACGGCATTCTCCAGCGCCGAAACGCAAAGCCCGGCCTTTTTGTTGGAATTCATGGACAAACCGACAATGGTTCCGTCAAAGCAATCCAGAATGGCGGCAAGATACAGTTTCCCATTTTTACATTTCATTTCGGTGATATCCGAAAGCCATTTCGCATTTGGCGATACCGCTTTGAAATCACGCTGGATCAGATCCTCGCTGAGCAGGTCTTTATCGTTCCGCTTTGTCATACCGCGCGGCGTCTTCTTGCGGTGCAGCAGGCCGTTTTCCCGGCAAAGCCAGTAGCATTTCCCGTAACTGGGCCGTATGTCGGCCGGCAGTTTATCCCGCAAACTGCGGACGCCGTAATCTGAATGGGCTTTTCGCGCTGCTTTCAGGGCCGATACCGTTTTGTCGTCCGAACTGGAGCGGTTCTTACGCTTTTTCCATACGTAAAATCCTTCCCGCCGGACAGACAAAGCCATGCAGCATAACGCAATACTGGATGTACCGTGATTCCGATCAATCCATGCGTAGAGATGCCGCGGCTTTACTTCCGTTACCGGTCCGCCATAAAACCCAGCGCTTTTTTCAGGATCGAATTCGCCTCCCGCAGCTCGGCGATCTCCTTCTCCAGCCGTTTCATGCCATCCTCCGGGCTTTCTCCCGGGCGCAGCCCTTTGATCGCGATGCCGTGGCGCAGCCGTTCTTTCCTCTGCCACGCGTAAAGCGTTTTGGGGGAAACATCCAATTTCTCACTCGTTTTGCGTACTCCGATTTCGGAGGCCAGCTTCAACGCGTCCTCCCTGAATTCCTGACTGTATTTCTTTACCATTCTCGCACACCTCTCCTTTATTTTATCACGGTTGGGTGTACGCTTTTGTTATATCACTCCATTTAGTTCATCATAGCTATAATAAACATTTCCGTAGTACATTTCCTGTTTCATAATTCCAAAGAAGTTCTCCATTACTGAATTATCATGACAGTTACCTTTGCGTGACATACTTTGGAAAATACGATTTTCTTTAAGAGTATTCACATAGCTTTTCATTTGGTACGCCCATCCCTGATCCGAATGAAAGGTTCTTCTGTAGACACAATCAGAAGTTACCTCTATCGCTTTATTTAACACATCCATGATATTCATTGCTGACGGTTTAGGTGATACTGTATAGCTTATGATTTCTCTATTACACATATCCATAAATGGATCTAGATAAAGCTTTTTAATAATCATCCTCCCCTTGGCATCTATCTCATAATACTTGAACTCAGTAGTATCCGTTGTGATTTTCTGATGAGGAATCTTAGTATCAAATCTCCTGTGGATTCTGTTGGGAGCAACTTTTCCAACTTTCCCCTTATATGAACTATACTTACGACTCTTTCTAGTGAAAGATGTTACCTGAAGATTGAACTTTTGCATAATTCTTTGGACTTTCTTTTTATTCACAAGAAACCCTTGCTTTCTAAGTTCTCCATACATCCGACGATAGCCAAAGTCCTTATGCTCTTCATGGATTTGAAGTATTTTATCTTCAAGGTCTTCATTAGGATTTTCTCGATCCAATCTTTTTTGCCAATACATATAGGTTGCTTTTGGAAAGCCTATTACTGCGAGAATGTCTTTTAGTTTGAATTCTCCTCGGAGACTGTAGACAATTCTCGCTGTTTTTTCAGAAGAGCTTCCTCTTCTAAACGCAGCCTCCTCAGTTCTTTTAAATAAGCATTCTCTATTCTAAGTTTTAGAAGTTCATCTTCCAGTTGTTTTATGTGTTCAGTATTAGTATCGGCTGACTCTATTCCTGCAGGTGTCGTAACCTTTGTTTTCTTCGTTAAACCCAATGATTTCTTCCGTCCTTTCTTCTTTGGTCGTAAAACATCAGGACCGGCAATTCTGAAATCATTCACCCATTTCGTTATTATTCCGGGCGTAATAATACCTTCTGAAAGAGCCAGCTCTTGATATGAAACTTCACTTGTTAAATACAATTCTACTATATGAAGTTTATATTCAAAAGAATAAGTTTCATTTTTTCTAGAACGCATAAGCCCTTTATCACCAAAATGCTTGTAATTTGTTACCCACCTTCGTACATCTCTCGATGAGGCAACTCCGTACTGATTGGATAAGAATTCATACCCCCCTTCACCATTAAGATATTGCTTGTACTATTTTTTCCTTAAATTCAAAATTGTATTTTGCCAATAGAAAACCGACCTCCAATTATTAGATTTTTAGGTCTAACTTTTGGGGGTCGGTACACATGCGTGTACACCCCGATAAGTTATACGTTCATAATATCGAAACTTCGGGGGTATAGGCAACATGTAAATTGTGGTAATAGCATACTGCATGGGGGTATATGGTATACAATCGTCAAAAATTCGTCAAAAATCCTATTGAATTTTATCGGTCTTTATTTTTTGCCCCAGTCTACAAACCCGCTATTTTGCTAACTTGTTAATTTTCATTGAACATATTTTTTGATTATGGTATTATTTACTATAATATTTATTAATATACATGACGAATATTGATTCAAAAGGGGGGATTTATCTTGGCTTTTTTAAAAAATGTAAATGTAAAAATAAAACTCATATTGATGTACCTTTGCGTTGCGCTACTGATCGTTGCAGTTGGAGTAATAGGGTCGTTATCTTTGAAAACTATCGATTACAATTCCGAAGAAATGCATAATAACAGGTTGAAGACAGTTTATGTGCTGACAGACATGAAGCAAAATCTTACACAGATAAAAGCCGATATACTGGAGCTTATTTATGTAAATGATGCATCTTCAAAGGCAAACCTTGAAAAGGATATACAGCAGAATATAGATGAGAGCAATAAATATGAAGAAATTTGTGAAAAAATGCCAAAGAGCGATGCTGAAAAACAGGAATGGCCCATATTCCGAGGAAAGCTTGAAGAATATGTGACGGTAGAAAAGACAGTTATAGAATATATCGATAAAAATGATCATGATGAAGCACTCTTCCAGTATAAGAACATCCCTGTAATAAGCAGCAGCATGTTTACGAGCCTCGATAAAATAATAAATGCTAATCTTGAAAGCGCCAAGTCCAAAAATGCACAGAATTATCTCATATACATAAACAGCAATAGGGCGATTCTTTTACTGATGGCGTTTGGATTATTACTTGCTGTAATTCTCGGTCTTATAACATCAGGCGACATAAATAAGCAACTGCTGAATATGGTAAACCAGGCAGAAAGCTTAGCAAAGTTTGATCTCTCGAAAAATATCTTAACAAAGAGAAAAGATGAATTCGGGAAAACGGGCAGGGCACTTTTTGAGGCGCAGAAAAATATAAAGCAACTTGTTCAGGAAATGATGGGAAATGCTAAAAAAATACAAGGTTCAAGCAATGAATTATCCTTGGCTATCAAGGAGCTTACTTCTGCTTCGCAAAATATAAGCAGCTCGGCAGTAAAGATAATCGAAGGTACGCAGAACACCAGTGCCTCGTCGGAGGAAATCAGCGCTTCCGTGCAGGAGGTAGACGCAAATATAAACGGGCTTTCGCAAAAAGCCGCGGAAGGAAACGGAAATGCGGTCAAATCCAAGGAAAAGGCAACTGATATGCAGAAAAAGGTAGAGCATGCCGTGGAAGACGTTAAAAAGTTATATGAAGAGAAAAAACAAAAATTGATTGCTGCAATCGAAGATGGAAAAGTAGTAGATAATATAAGTGTAATGGCAGATACTATTTCAAATATTGCAAGGCAAACAAATCTTCTGGCGCTAAATGCTGCTATAGAATCTGCAAGAGCAGGTGAGCAGGGAAAAGGATTTGCAGTAGTAGCAGGAGAAGTAAAAAAGTTAGCCGGTCAGTCTGCAAATGCTGTAGGTGCCATCCAGGATACCGTATTAAAAGTAAATGAAGCATTTAAAAATATCTCTGAGAATAGCAATGAAATATTGCAGTTCATAAATGTGAACGTAGATCAACAGCTTGAGGAATTAAAGAATGTAGGGGAACAGTATTATAATGATTCAAGCTTTCTAAGCAGTATGTCCGAGGAAATTGCATCGATGTCGCAGGAGCTCGCAGCGGCTGTTGGACAGGTAAATCAGGCGGCTCAAGGCATGGCAGGCACCGCTCAAGTGTCATTTGAAAGCGCTGATAAGATAAAAGGCAGTATCGATAAGACTGCAAAAGCTATAGAGCAAGTGGCAAAGGCCGCACAAAACCAGTCGGAACTCGCCCGGAGGCTGAACGAAATGGTCCGCAAATTTAAAATATAGCAGATGATTTGTGGCAGGTGCATATAGAGTATTTGAAGAATATTTTGATTCTGCCATGAACAAGTTTATAGATTCTATATACTTTGAGCTTAGCGATTGAAACGTGTTATTCAAGTACAAAAAATGTATCCGTTTGTGGCACAAATAATTGTTAACTTGAGCTTGCAGGAATATAATGTATATATAAATAAACGGGAGGATGAAAAAGGAAAAATATAATTAATGCTTTATCAGCAGGTGCTTTATCTGTATCTACATCCTGCAGAATATTGTGGAATATGTAGGGAGGGGCATTATGAAAAAATATATAATGGCATTTGACCAGGGCACAACGAGTTCAAGGACTATTATTTTCAACAATAAATGTCAAATAGTCGGAAGGGCGCAGAAGGAATTTAGGCAGATTTATCCGAAACCCGGCTGGGTTGAGCATGATCCAGAGGATATATGGGATACTCAGATATGGTCTGCTAAAGAAGCGATAAAAAACGCCGGAATTGAGGCGAAGGACATTGCAGCCATAGGTATAACAAATCAAAGGGAGACGACGATCGTATGGGATAAAACAGACGGGAAGCCTGTTTACAACGCCGTCGTCTGGCAGTGCAGGAGGACTGCTCCTACATGTGACATATTGAAAAAGCAGGGGTTAAGTGAAAAGATCCGCGATATAACAGGTCTTATACCCGATGCTTATTTTTCAGGAACGAAAATAAAATGGATACTCGACAATGTTGAAAATGCGAGGGAAAGGGCGGACGAAGGCCGGGTGATTTTCGGCAACGTCGATTCTTTCCTCATATGGAGACTTACAGGCGGAAGGGTGCATGCTACGGATTATACAAACGCCTCAAGGACAATGCTTTATAATATACATGATTTAAAATGGGATGAATGCATGCTGGATTTGCTCGGCATACCTTGTGGAATGTTGCCTGATGTAAAACCTTCAAGCTGTATATTCGGCATGACGGATAAAAGTATTTTTGGGGCGGAGATACCGATCGCAGGTGTGGCAGGGGATCAGCAGGCTGCGCTTTTTGGACAGGCATGTTTCAACTGCGGGGATATAAAAAATACATATGGTACAGGATGCTTTATGCTTATGAATACCGGAGAAAAACCTGTCAAATCTAAAAATGGCCTTTTGACTACGATTGCCTATGGCGTAGGCGGACAGGTAAAATATGCCCTTGAAGGCAGCGTATTTATAGGAGGCGCTGTGGTGCAATGGCTAAGGGATGAGCTTAGGATGATAAGATCTCCACAGGAGACCGAAGATATCGCGATGAAGGTACCGGATTCCAATGGCGTTTATATAGTTCCTGCGTTTGTAGGGCTTGGAGCGCCATATTGGGATATGTATGCCAGGGGAACTATAGTGGGACTTACAAGGGGAGCAAAGAAGGAGCATATCGTAAGGGCGGCCCTTGAGTCCATCGCATACCAGTCATACGATGTAATGAAAGCTATGGAACAGGACTCCGGAATAAAACTTACGGAAATCAAAGTGGATGGGGGCGCCAGCGCAAATAATTTCCTTATGCAATTTCAGGCTGATATATTAAACTATTGTGTAAAAAGGCCAAAGATAATAGAGACGACTATTCTTGGGGCGGCATACCTTGCGGGACTTGCAGTAGGATATTTTAAAGATATGGATGAGATATCGGGCAAGAACACTATAGAGAGAAAATTTATTCCCAAGATGCAGGACGGAGAAAGGGAAAAACTTCTGGATGGCTGGCACAAGGCGGTAGCAAGAACTTTATCTTAAGAGTGAATGACCCTTAAGGCTGTGAACTTAGCGATTGGGATAATATTTTTCAAATATAAAATATGCACCCGGAAGCTAAATAATGCTATTGCCAACTATCGATTAAAATGTTAATATTATAATGTTGTTGCAGGCAGAGATATGAGAGCCGTGCGCTAAGCTGGAGGTCCAAGGAAAACCGCCGTTTGGTGTACGGCTTTTAATCAATCTAGTTTTTTATTGGGGGTCTTGTTATGTTTGACGTAGCAATTATTGGCGCAGGTGCTGTAGGAGCATTTGTGGCAAGGGATCTGTCAAGGTACAGAATTAATGTAGTGCTTATAGATAAGGAACTGGAAGTTTCGGAAGGCACGACTAAGGCAAACAGCGCTATAATTCATGCAGGCTATGATTGCGTTCCCGGTACTTTAAAGGCAAAGCTGAATGTTCAGGGCAATAAGATGTTTGATAGAATATGCGACGAACTCGATGTGCCGTTTAAAAGAATAGGTTCGCTTGTTATCGCGCTTTCGAAAGAGCAGCTTGATATAATAAATGAGCTTTATGAAAGAGGCAGGGCCAACGGTGTTCCAGGTTTGGAAGTTATAGGGAGAGAAAGGCTGAAAGAATTGGAGCCTAACGTAAATGAAGATGCCACAGGCGCCCTGTATGCGAAAACCGCCGGCATAATATCGCCCTATGAACTTGCACTTGCGTGTGCCGAAAACGCTGTTACCAATGGAGTCACACTAAAACTTGACACGGAAGTTAAAGATATAGAAATTAAAAAAGGCGGGTTTATAATAAAGACATCCAGAGAAGATATCGAAACAAGATATATAGTAAATGCCACGGGTCTATTCGCAGATGTCATAAACAGAATGCTTAAGGGGGATGAATTTAGTATAAACCCGAGAAAGGGAGAATATTGCCTGTTTGATAAAAACGACGGACATCTGGTTAACCATGTGCTGTTTCAGGTTCCGACTCCCAGGGGAAAAGGCGTTCTTGTAACCCCGACAGTGCATGGAAACTTGCTTATCGGGCCAAACTCGGTAAATGTTGATATTAAGGAAGATGTTTCCACAACAGGCAATGGACTTGAATATATTGTGAATTGTGCAAGAAAAACAATGAATAAATTTTCAATGAGGGACGTAATAACATCTTTTGCAGGTTTGAGGGCATCGACAAGTGGGGGAGACTTTATCATAAACGTGCCGGTCCAAGGCGCGGTTAATGCCGCCGCCATCGATTCTCCCGGTTTATCATCTTCTCCGGCGATATCGGAGATGGTGGTTCAAATGCTTAAAGAGCAGGGACTCAAGCTGATTGAAAAAGATTATTACAACCCGGTAAGAAAAAGGCAGATAAGATTTGCAGATATGAGCGATTCCGAAAGGGAAAAGGCAATAGAAAAAAATCCGCTGTATGGAAGAGTTATATGCAGGTGTGAGACGGTAACGGAAGGCGAGATCGTCGATGCTATTAAAAGGCCGGCGGGAGCCAGGACTGTCGATGGCGTAAAGAGAAGGTTAAGGGCCGGCATGGGCAGATGCCAGGGAGGATTTTGCATGCCCAAGGTGGTGGAGATATTATCGAGGGAACTTGGCATCCCGTATATGGATATAGTCAAGGACAAAAAAGGCGGCTACCTGTTTACAGGAAGGATTAAGGACAATTATACAAAAGGGGATGGTGACGCAAATGCATAGGGATCTTGTGATAATAGGCGGAGGTCCTGCAGGACTTGCGGCAGCAATAAAAGCGCGAGAAGAAGGAATAGACGATATACTCGTAATCGAAAGGGATATTGAGCTTGGTGGAATATTAAAACAGTGCATACACAATGGTTTTGGGCTGCACATCTTCGGCGAACAGCTAACCGGTCCTGAATATGCCCAGAAATTCATAGATAAATTATTAGAACTCGGTATAGAGTATAAATGCGATACCATGGTGCTGAATATAACGGATAATAAGAAAGTAACCGCTGTAAATACAAAGGACGGCGTCATCGAAATACAGGCAAAGGCTATAATACTTTCCATGGGCTGCCGTGAGAGGCCAAGGGGAGCGCTGAACATCCCGGGCAGCAGGCCTGCCGGGATATTTACCGCCGGGACCGCCCAGAGGTTTGTAAATATGGAAGGCTATAAGATAGGCGAAAAAATCGTGATACTGGGCTCCGGCGACATAGGGCTTATTATGGCAAGAAGGCTTACGCTTGAAGGATCGCAAGTAAAGATGGTGCTTGAAATAATGCCTTATTCAAGCGGGCTTAAAAGGAATATTATGCAGTGCCTGGATGATTTTGGAATACCTCTTTTGCTAAACCATACGGTTGTAAAAATTCATGGGAAGGAAAGAGTCGGGGGAGTTACAATAGCAAAGGTGGATGCAAACAGAAAACCTATCCCCGAAACATTCAGGTATGTAGAATGTGACACGCTTCTTTTATCTGTAGGGCTCATACCGGAAAACGAGCTTTCAAAAAATGCGGGAATTGTTCTGGATAAGGTCACGGGAGGTCCGAGAGTAAATGAGTCTATGGAAACTTCCGTAGAGGGAATATTCGCATGTGGAAATGTCGTGCAGGTGCACGATTTGGTGGATAATGTAACAAAAGAAAGTTATCTTGCTGGTTTGGGAGCGGCAAAATATATAAAAGGAACTGCCGGCAATGGCGGAAGAGAAATAGAGACATATGGGCGAAACGGCGTAAGATATGTTGTCCCTCAAAAGATAAGGCTCGATGACATGGGCGATGAAGTAAACTTATTTTTAAGGGTGGACAACATATACAAGGATGTTTATTTGTCTGTCTCAGACGGCGGCAAAACGATATATAAAGTCAAAAAAAGGATTGTTGCGCCTGGCGAGATGGAAAGCGTCAGATTGAAAAAAGATTCTATTTTAAATATGGAAAATGATAAGCTGTTTGTCGAGCTTATCAGGTAAAAAAGTCGAAGATCATAATTGTCTGCCGCAATGAGGAGGTATAAGGATGGAAAAGAAAAATTTAATATGCATTAATTGCCCTATGGGCTGCAGAATTGAAGTCACGGAAGAGGGAGGCAAATTAAAAGTAACCGGAAACTCCTGCAAAAGGGGAGAGCTATATGCTATATCTGAAATAACGAATCCTGTAAGAATAGTTACTACCAGCCTTTTTGTAAATGATGGAGTCCATCCGACAGTATCGGTTAAAACTTCCCGTGAGATTCCCAAAAAGATGATATTCAAATGCATGGAAAAGCTCAGTGCTATAACGGTGGACGCACCTGTAAAGATAGGCGATGTAATCGTTAAAGACATATTGAATACAGGGGCGGATATCGTAGCTACGAGGAATGTGGATCTTCGATTCGCAATATGAAATCAGGCATAAATGTGATTATGTTATTTTGAGCAACGAATG
>JASEJN010000050.1 GCA_030016385.1 Clostridiales bacterium
TGGTATAATATTCCTTTTACCAGTAATTTGTCAGGTAGCACAATAGATTAATTTACGATGTCTATAAATATGCTTTTCAAGAAATGAAGTCTGACAAGATTTCAAGGCATCAGCTATATGTCGACGGTGGTTTAAAATTAGACAGTACCGTAGATATTGACAAGTTGTAATAGAAAATAAGATGTGCCTTGAGATAATTTAAATTTTCAATAATATGATTTTTAAAATCTATTTATAAGGGAATTCCCGATATATCAATATATACTTATAAAATAATCTTATTATATAGTGATTATCCAATAAATATAATTCTTGAGTTGCTTTTGTTTTGATTAAAGAGAAGGGAGAGCATGTTAATTATGTTAAATATTAATAAAAGACTTATCTCTATTGTATCAATGCTTATCGTTTTAACGATGGTATTTGGTCTCTTTACAGGATGTTCTGGTAAAGCACCAAGTGGTGGAAATTCAACTAACGATACATCATCAGATTCCGGGGAGAAAGTAAAAATATCTTTTACATGGTGGGGTGATACGGCAAGAAATGCAATCTATAATAAAATATGCGATTTATTTGAGGCAGCAAATCCTAATATTAAAGTTGACAGGCCATTTGGAAGCTGGGCACAATATTGGGATAAATTAGCGACACAAATTGCCAGTGGAAGTGCTCCTGATATTATAGGAATGCATCAGGACTATGTTTCTGAATATTCTAGTAGAAAGGCATTGCTTGATTTAAAACCTTATGTTGATTCAGGTATACTTAAAACTTCTGATATTCCTGAATCAGCATATAAAGGAGGATTTATTAGCGGTAAACTTTATATGATACCCCAGGGGATTGTTACTTCAGGCTATTTATATAATACAGCTACTTTTGATAAATTAGGTATTGAATACCCCAAAATGGACTGGACATGGGAAGAATTTGCTCAAAGGGCCATAGAAATTAAAAAAGTAGCTGATTCAAAGAATATAAAAATGTGGGGTAGCAGTGATGATTCCGGTTTACTTATGCCAACTTTCAATTACTGGGTTAGAACAAATGGTCAGGTTTTATTTACAGAGAAAGGGAAAATAGGTTTTACGCAAGATGTAGCTGAAAATTGGTTTATGTTTTGGAAAAACTTAAGGGATAAGGATGCAATACCAGATGCTTCTACAAATACCGAATATGCTAATCTCCCGATTGAACAAAATTTATTTTCTACGGGAAAAGTAGGAATAGCTAGCCTTCCTGCTAACCAATTGTGGTTGTATCAGAATTTAGCTAAAAGTGGTAATGTTAACATTGTTCGTATACCTCATTTAGCGGGCAAAGCAAATGGAGAATATGTTGAAGGTTCCTTTTTAAGTATTACGGCTGCGTCAAAGCATCCTAAGGAAGCCGCAAAATTTATCAACTTCTTTATTAATAATACTGATGCTCAGAGAACATTTAAACTTGAACAAGGTGTGCCTGCTACTACTACAGCCGTGCAAGCTGTCACTCCTGATATGACACCTGTTCAGCTTAGAACAATTAAATTTGTAAATGATACATTAAAGATAGCAGGTAATGCACCATATGCACCTGCTGGAGTGGCTGAGATAAGGACAGATTTTGCAAATATTGCTTCAGAAGTTGCATTCAACAAAATTACACCTAGAGAAGGTGCAATAAAGTTTATAAAACAATGTAATGATGTATTGTCGAGAAAATAAATATTTAATATAAATTAATTGAAAGGTAAACTGTGCGACTGTTAACCAAAAAAATGGTTTATATCAGTTGCGCAGATTACCTATATATAAAGGTGATATGGAAGGAGGAGATTGGAATGAGAAATTGGTTAAAAAAGAATGGAGCAGGCTATCTTTTTTTGCTACCATGGTTAATCGGAACTCTTATTTTTACTATTATACCAATATTTACATCCTTATATTTATCATTTACAAATTACAATATATTGAATCCGGCTCATTTTATAGGGTTTCAGAATTATTCTAGAATCTTTATAGATAAAAAATTTATTACAAGTTTGATAGTGACATTTAAATTTGTACTTTTTAGCGTACCACTTCAATTGTCGTTTGCTCTTTTCATTGCAATACTATTAAACAAAGGTATTGCTGGATTAAGAATCTATAGGGCTGTGTACTATATACCCTCTTTATTAGGAGGAAGTGTTGCCATATCTATATTATGGCGTCAGATATTTAATAAAGAAGGCCTTATAAACGGATTATTATCTAAGTTCGGGATTAAGGGGATAAATTGGATAGCAACACCGAGTACAGCATTGTATACTCTTATCTTATTAGCGGTTTGGCAGTTTGGCTCATCCATGTTAATTTTTTTAAGCGCTCTTAAGCAAGTACCAATAGAATTATATGAATCTGCAGAAATTGATGGGGCAAGAGGATTACGAAAATTTGCAAGTATAACATTTCCAATGATTACACCTATAGTATTTTTTAACTTAATTATGCAAGTTATTAATGCATTCCAATCTTTTAATTCAGCATACATTATAAGCGGAGGAAATGGAGGACCGTTGGATTCAACATTGTTGTACTCTTTATATTTGTATCAGAAGGGTTTCTCAAATTTTGAAATGGGATATGCATCTGCGCTTGCATGGATATTATTGATTATTATAGGTTCTGTTATAGGTTTAATTTTCGCTACATCCAAGAAATGGGTTTATAATCAAGATGAATAGGGGGATTAGCATGAAAAAATCTTATAGAAAAATATTTATTCATATTTTTATTATATTATTTGGTATTGTAATGATATACCCGTTATTATGGATGCTTAGCAGTTCATTTAAATTTAGCCAGGATATATTTACTTCTAAAACTTTTTTTCCACGTGTGGTAACATTAGAGAACTATATAAAAGGATGGCAAGGTATGTCGGGTTATACTTTTGGAGTTTTTCTTCTCAATTCAGTTTTTGTTTCTCTTATGTGCATACTAGGAAATTTTTTTTGCTGCACAATGGCAGCATATGCATTTGCTAAATTAGATTTTGCTTTTAAAAAAGTTTATTTTGCTATAATGTTGGGTACACTTATGCTGCCTTTTCATGTAACGTTGATACCACAGTATATACTTTTTAATAAATTGCATTGGATAGATACATATCTTCCATTTATTGTGCCAAAATTTTTGGGTGGGCAGGGATTTTTCATTTTTTTATTAGTACAGTATATGCGTACAATACCACGAGAGCTAGATGATGCCGCCAAAATAGATGGTTGTGGCAAAATAGGAATATTTATAAAATTGATGTTGCCGCTATCTTTACCAGCAATTATTTCAATGGCAATTTTAACTTTTTTATGGACATGGAATGATTTCTTTAGTCAGCTTTTATATTTAAATAGTATACCAAAGTTTACTATTTCGATTGCTCTTAGAATGTTTATAGATGCAACTAGTGGAAGTCAATGGGGCTCTATGTTTGCAATGTCGATAGTTTCGATAATTCCTTTGTTCCTGATTTTTGTTTTTTTACAAAGATATATTGTCGAAGGGATTACTGCTGGTGCTATAAAAGGATGAATTTAATAAAAGACGAGATCTTATTAATGGTAAATTATTGAGAATATTTATAACTGCTTTTATATAAAAAGTATATTTTTTAATAAGACAAAAGGATGTGACAATTTATGAAATGTTTTTATGGTAAAGGATTTGGGAAAGTTTTTACTCTTAGGTTAGATAAAGGCGATTATTTATTAGAAAGTATAGAAGAATTTATTAAGCAAAATAAAATACAAGATGCTGTTGTAGTTTCTGGAATTGGTACACTTGACCATTGTGTTATGCATATGGTAATGACAACAGGTTTTCCACCTGTTGAACATTTTGAAAAAATGGATAATAAACCCCTTGAATTATCCGCTATTTCAGGTATTATAGCTGATGGGATTCCCCATCTTCATATGGTTGTTTCTGATAATAAGGTGGCATATTCTGGACATATTGAAAAAGGGTGTAGGATTTTATATTTAGGTGAATTACTAATAGCTGAAATGCAAGGGTATCATTTTATGAGGACTAAGAATAATAACAATATACTTGAGCTAAATAATAGACCTGAATAGTTAAATGAATAATTAAAATTAATGACAACATAGGCATTTGATTTTAGTATGTATATGTTGCCATTAATTTGATATATTATTATGATATATATATAATAAAATTGGAAGAGATAAGAAGAATCTAGCATTTATAGTTTAACAATAGCAAAATTTATAGGTTGGTTGAAAATTGTCAGATGTGAGTTTATGATATAAAATTATTTTTGGTTATTTTAGCATATTATAGTAGAAACTTGTAATGCTATGGTGCTATATATTTATATTTGCTGGAGGTTGCTTTATGGGAAGTTCGACAATCAAAGATGTGGCTAAACTTGCGGGCGTTTCGATTGCTTCCGTATCGAGAGTTATTAATAAAAATTATACAGTAGGGCCTGAGATTGAACAGAAAGTCTTAAATGCAATTAAAATATTAAACTATTATCCAAATTCTGTTGCGAGAAGTTTGAAAAGCAATACAACTTATACAATTGGATTCGTTGTATCTGATATTTCTAACAATTATTTTACTGTATTATCAAAAGCAATTGAGGATGTAATTGAATCTCAGCATTATAATCTCATAGTATGCAGCACGGATGGCAAGAAGGATAAAGAATATACATATTTGAAGCTTCTGCTGGAAAAGAAAGTCGATGGTATTGTTCTTAATACTACTGGTGAAAATGATAGCTTTGTTGCTTTATTAAGTAAAAAGATTCCTATTGTTTTATGCCACAGAAAAATAAATGCTAAGGATTTTAAAGGTGACTTACTCGATAGTGATAATATAAATGGAGTATATTCATTAACAAAGCATTTGATTTCATTTGGCCACAGGAAAATTGGCATTATTAATGGCCTTCAAAACGTAAGTACAGGTAAAGAACGTTTTGAAGGTTTCAAAAGGGCTATGCAGGAGATAGGCATAGATGTAAATAACAATTATAAATTCAGATTTGACGAAGATTTCAGTCTGGAGGGAGGTTATCAAGGAGCTGCGGAACTTATGAAACTTAAGGATAAACCAACCGCTGTTATTGCTATGAATAATGAAATGATGGTAGGAGCTCTTAAATATTTCCGTACACATAATATAAATATACCGGATACATTTTCCGTTGCTTCTTATGGAGATATAATTAATGCTGATTTGCTTTATGTTCAGCCAAGCATTGTTACGTTAAACCCATGGGTAATTGGCAAGAAAATGGGAGAACTGATTATGGAAAGAATTGAAACCAAAAATGATATAGACAACCGTGAAATAAGATATGTACCGCAATTGATTCCAGGTAATGGAGTTAAAATGATCTGAAAGTTAAACATGTATATTAATCATTCCATAAAATATATATTTTATATCCAATTTAAAATAAAAAATCAGGAAGAAGTTTTGATATCAAAATAGTTATTAGCTCGTATAATAAAAAGATTTACTAAATGCATATTTTTGCTAGTTCTACCCAAATGGTAGGCTCATTTTTTTATTTTGTTTTATAATCCACTATATTTTCTCAAAGTAGTTTGTCGTGCCGAACGAAATAAAAACTGTATATGATATGCAGCATGAACTGTATAGAGTGGTGAAAGGACGAAAATTGAAATACGAAAAATTAAGTGTTAAAATATTTTTTTGCTGCTTATTTTGGAATTTATGATAGATATTTGTATAAGAAAGGAACCGAAATATATTGAAGAGAAAATTGAAACAGGATTTGGTTGAAGAGTCTGTCATGCTGGCAAGTGTAGTGAAATGGACAGTGATTGCGATTTTTATAGGATGCAGTGTGGGTTTTATAAATTCTCTGTTTATAAAGATTGTATCCGCAGGCTGCCAGTTTAGTTCAAGATGGAAATATTTTTATTTTTTGCTGCCATTTGCGTTCTTTATGAGCAGTTACATCGTGATGAAAATGGCGCCGGATGCAAAAGGGCATGGTACTGAAAAGGCTATAGAGGCGGTCAACAGGAATGACGGTAATATAGATATAAAAGTAGTGCCTGTAAAGCTTATATCGACATTTATAACGGTAGTATCGGGAGGATCTGTGGGGCTGGAAGGCCCTGCTACACAGGTAGGTGCCGGTATAGCATCATTTTTTGGGCGGCTTTTCAAGATGGATAATCTTGACAAAAGGAAAATGGTGGTATGCGGCATAAGCGCAGGATTTGTTACGGTATTTCCGGCTCCGGCCGGTGCCGCATTGTTTGGAACAGAAGTGCTGTTTGTGGGAAAGATTTCATATATGTCGCTGCTACCATCTCTTGTGGCATCATTTTCGAGTTTTTATATTGCCCATTTTATGGGGGTAAAACCGCTTATTTATTCAATAAAATATATACCATCCAATAATGCAGGTCCGTTATTCAGACTGTTTTTATTCGGACTCATTATAGGTGTGCTGGCATTGTTTTTTATTAAAATGGTTAATTACACGGAAAATGCTTTTAAAAAGATGCATATATATCCTCCATTAAAAGGAATAATCGGCGGGATTCTAATTGCCGTGATTGTATATATGATAGGGTCAAACGACTATATAGGCATAGGGGAGCAAGTCATAAATAGAGCCATGAGCGGAGAAAAAATATTAAATGGTGCTTTTTTATTAAAGATGTTTAATACGTCCGTGACCCTTGGAAGCGGTGGCAGTGGAGGAATACTTACTCCAATGCTTTTTATAGGGGCGTCGGCAGGCAATACATGGGCACAGCTTATTAATGGAAACGTATCGTTTTATTCCGCGGTAGGGATGGTGGCATTCCTGTCGGCATGTTCAAATACTCCCATATCTGCTATAATAATCGCAATGGAATTGTTTGGAAACAGTATTGGCGTATATGCGGCAATAGTATGCGGTATAAGTTATTTCGTAGTCGGATGCCACAGTATATATCCAACACAGCTGCTCATGTTTTCTAAATCACCATCATTGCAGGTAGCGAAGAATTGTGAAATAGATGAAATAAAAAATATAAAAGTTGTTAAAAGCTATAAATATTTCAAGGACTTAATATGCAAGGTTTGGAAAATAAAAAAATCTATTCAATAATTGATATACTAAAAAATCGCCATAGGGAAAGATATACTACATTGATATTCCCCTTTTTTCGTAAATTATAATAACGTACTTAATAAAATATTACGAAATTAATAGAGGATGGTGTTTTATAATGAGCAAAACAGTAAGTTTAAGAGATAAGTTTTTTGGTTGTATAGCAGGAGTTCATATCGGTTCGTCCATGGGGGCTGCAGTAGAAGGATGGAACTATGGTAAAATTGAGGATACTTATGGTACAGTTGATAGGCTGCTGCCCTATGAACATTACAATAACGGTTGGAAGCGGGAACCCGGTACTACTGAGGATGGAGTTGAAAGACAGAAACTTATGATAACCGCTATTATAGAAAAAAAGGATAGAGTAAATTGTGAGGATGTAAGGAAAATATGGGTCAGGGATATTAAGCCTATATCGATTGGGATGGTTTCAGAGCCATTTGAGGCTGTACTTCTTTCGATGGCCAAAAGCGGAATACCTGCAAGGGATTTAGGAAGATATTGCGATTATGCCGGCCTTAATTCATTTGCACGAGCTTGCCATCCAATAGGGCTTATAAATGCAGGAGATATACAAGGAGCTGCCGAGGATGTCCTTGAAGTAGGCCAAGTTTATCAGACAACTAACAGCAGGGGATTAAAATGGGCGATGGTTACAGGCGTTGCCATAGCAGCGGCTACCAAGCCAAATGCAACAGTTGACAGTGTATTGGGAGCAGTTTTTGATATCTGCGATCCGGACATAGTCCTCAAGGAACTTGACAGAGAATTAGAACATACTAAAAATTGCAGTAATTTCAGAGAGCTTAGAAAGGCATTTGACACCGAGTATAACGGTTATGGGATGCCATATTCTGCAAGTTCCGCCAATGAAGTTGTAACAAAGGCCGTGTGTATTTTCAAAATGGTAGAAGGGATTACAAAGGATGCTATAATAGCCGGAGTTAATCTCGGCAGGGATACAGATTGTCTGGCTGCGGTATCTTCAGGGATTTCGGGAGCGTTAACCGGCGGCTCTTCCATACCAAGGGAATGGGTCGAACAGGTGGATAAAGCTACAAAGTTAAACATATATACCAATACCCCAAGAACTATTCAGGAAAATTCCGATGGGCTTTATAATGCATATAAAGCCAGACTCAATAAGATGAAGTCTTTAATAGCAGAGATGGACATGTTATAATATAAAATTAGATTTTATTAATGGTATACTAAGGAATAAGGCATAAATGGAGGCAAAATGATATGAATATAGCAATAGGTTCAGATCATGCAGGGTTTTCTTTGAAACCTGTCATAATAGAATTTCTTAACCAATCAGGTTATCATATTATCGATCATGGAAGTTATGATCCTAACCCTGTAGATTTTCCTGATATAGCAAAAAAAGTTTGTGAAGATATATTAAATGGGAAGGCCCAAAGAGGGATAATGATTTGTGGTACAGGTGTAGGAGCTGCGATTGCTTGTAATAAAATCCACGGGATAAGGGCAAGTGTATGCCATGACATATATACTGCACATCAGTGTGTAGAACATGATAATGTGAACGTAATGTGTTTAGGAGCTCAAATTATTGGTTCGGCAATAGCCACGGAAATGGTAGAGAAATTTTTACAGGCTCGATTCAGTACCGAGGAAGAATTTAGACGGCGTGTAAAGAAACTGGATATGATGGATATCGATAAGAAATGATTAAGCCAATTAGTTTATGAATTATTTTTAAATATTGTAATCCCTTTTTTAAAGAAATATTTTTTATTTCTTTAAAAAAGGGGATTTTTTTATTGCTGTTGAATTATTATATACAGTTATTATAAAATTTAAAATAGTTAGGCAGATAATTCCGTAAATCCAAGTATTTTGTACTATTTAGTACAATTTGTGAGCTTGAAATATACCAAATTATAGAAATTAATGATATAGTAAAAGATAAGGTGTTAATTCGTAATTCTATTATTATTTGTGCTGCCAGCCACAATTGTGTAAGGAGGAGATTTTATGATTTTACCGACGCATATAGTTTCTGCAGGAGGGATAATTATAAATGACAAAAATGAAATTTTGCTTGTGAAAAATCCGAGAAAGGGATGGGAATATCCAGGTGGAATTATTGAAGTGGGTGAAACCGTGCCGCAGGGTTTAATCAGAGAAATAAAAGAGGAAAGCGGTATTGACGTAGAGATAATTAATATTGTGGGGATTTATTCGAATATAAAAAAGAAAAAGGGATATAACGGAGTTAAAGAAATACCGACAATTGTCAATATAGATTTTATATGTAAGTACATATCAGGTGAATTGACAACCAGCGATGAAAGTAGCGATGTAAAATGGTTTACCAAAAATGAAGCCTTGAAGATGGTAAATTCAAAAATACAATATAGATTTAGAAAAGCGCTGGATTATAGATCGGGATTTATTTGTGCAGGATTCTGCACAAACTCTGACGATGAATTTGAACTGCATGAAGAATATAAATTTGATAGGTAATATTTTTCGAATAATATATATGCATCTATATTATTCTGTAAGGAATATTCCTTTTGGTACTTTAAGCAAGGATATCATAAAAGATGATAGATATAGCAAAAGTATAGTTGCTGACTTTGGATTTGGTGAGATGTAAAAAATTATTATAGTTGAAATTTTATGATTTGTTATACTATAATGAATAAATAAAGAAAATGTTCTTTATACTTAACTTAGAAGGTGAATGAGAAATGAGCATCTTCAATATTGAAAAGGATAGAAAGATCCATATCAGCATTTTTGTCGCACTCATATCGACTGTTGCTATATCTATCTTAATTATATCTTCAATTCTTTATTTTAACTTTGAAGATATACTCAGAAATAAGATTTTTAATTATACCTTGAATAACCTGCCTCAAACGGACCAGAGTACGGAGATGATGTCAGGCATCGCCAATAGAATATCCAAACAGATATATAATGATATCCACATTTCAGAAATACTTAATTATACGACAAAAGATATAATTGAAATAAATGCAGCATTGCTTCAGCTTAACTATTACCGCAATACATCAGAATTTATCGATTCTATTTATATATATAACGATAGATCTAAAACATTTTATAACAGTTCAGATGTCGGAAGAAATGCTATTCAAAATAAGAAAGACTTTTATGATCAGGATATAGTAAAAGTAATAGAAAACTATGGCGAATATCCATCTATGATGCCCATACCCAGGAGCATTTCAGTAGAATATCCTGTTGAAAAAAAGTAAATATGTATACATATCTCTTATATGATATATTAAGCAATGGCAAAGAGAAAAATATGATAGTTATCAATATGTCGGAAGATAAATTGCACAAAAATTCATTAGATACAGGCAACAGCCGTAATAGGGGCTACTTCATGATCGACCGCAATGGCATCGTGATTTCCGATAATATCAAATATCCCATGCTAACTGATTTATCGAAAGAAAGTTATATAAATAAGATACTTAAATATAAATCGTCAGGTTATTTTGTCGGTATAGTCTTAAGTAGTGGTGTAAAATTCGTGGCACAAACTTGACAATAGCCACGATATGATTTCTACTTTAATTAGGTTGGCAAACCAATAAAAGTAGAGGAGGATCATAACGTGGCTACTAATGATAGAATGGCACTTTTAGAGGAACTTCGCAAGTATTTGGCTGATAAAGATAAAGATTTTTTAAGTGAGGCAGTTACAGTAGTGGTTAATTCTCTTATGGATTCAGAGGTTTCATCCATTGTAGGAGCAGAGAAGTATGAAAGAAGTGGAGAACGGAATACATACCGTAATGGATATAGGGATAGAGATTGGAATACAAGGCTCGGCACACTGGAACTTAAGATACCAAAGTTAAGACAGGGCAGTTACTTCCCAAGCCTTTTGGAGCCAAGAAAAAGACTCAAAAAGGCTCTGCTTAACGTGGTGCAGGAAGCATATATTCATGGAGTAAGTACCCGTAAGGTGGATGACCTTGTTGAAGCACTTGGAATGAAAGGCATAGATAAAAGTCAAGTATCAAGGATCAGCAAACAACTTGATGATTTCGTTGAGGAATTCAGGAACAGAAAATTAGAGAGTGAATATCCTTATCTGTGGTTGGATGCTACGTTTCCAAAAGTCAGAGAAGGCGGCAGGGTATGCAGCATGGCACTTGTAATAGCCGTTGGAGTAAATAAATCAGGTGAAAGAGAAATATTAGGTTTTGATGTTGGAATGAGTGAAGACGGAGAGTTCTGGAAAGAGTTTTTAAGAGGCCTTGTTTCCCGTGGATTAAAAGGAGTTAAACTCGTGATAAGTGATTCTCATGAAGGCCTCAAAATGGCAATTAAAGAAATATTGACAGGCACAACATGGCAGAGATGCAGAGTGCATTTTATTCGTAATGTATTAAGTCAGGTTCCGAAGAAATACCAGGGTATGGTTTCATCAATCGTAAGGACAATCTTTGCCCAGAATGATCAAAAGTCAGCGAAACTACAACTAAGACATGTAGTAGATGAACTGAGGCACCGCTTTCCGAAGGCTATGGCCATACTTCAAGATGCTGAAGATGATGTACTTGCATACATGGCATTTCCTCATGAACATTGGTCTAAAATTTGTTCTACAAATCCCTTGGAGAGGTTGAATAGAGAAATCAGACGCAGGACTGATGTAGTATGTATATTCCCCAACAGAGAGTCTGTAATACGCCTTGTAGGGGCAATGCTTATGGAACAGAATGATGAGTACCAAGTAGGGCGTCGTTACCTTAGTCTTGAATCTATGGCTAAAATAACGGATACGGGTGAGTATACTCTCGCAGCGGTGGCCTTGCTGCATAAATAAAAAGTGGTATAAAGTAGAGATCAATTTACACCACTTGACAAGACGTTATCGTCTTTTTTTGAATCAGATCAATACAGGATTTTATCGCAATACAGCGAAATTGCTCATATGTTATATAGATGTAATTTATTCATCAAATGTAAATTATAAATAATTTTAGAAGTAATTGACTATAATATTATTTAAGGATTATAATTTAAAGTGTATATTTTGTTTTTGAAAATATTATGGAGAGGTATTATAAAAGGATCTGGCGATTTGGATAATATTTTTTAATAAATACACCATATAATTGGTCCGGATGTCAGTATTTATATATAAAGGGGAAAGCATATGTGAGGTTGGGTATAATCAGTAAAATATCGATGTTTCTTTCGTCCTACGCGCTGCTTTTTCTTGCACTGGCGGCAAAGTATTATAAGAATAAACCGATGATGTATATGCTGGCAGCAAGTATAATAGGTTGCATCGCAACAGGGTTTATTATAAAAACCAAAATAAATCACGTCAGCGGCGAAATTTTATCTATACAATCGAAAAATGAGCAAATCACTTCATATCTGGTTACTTATCTTTTGCCATTTATGGGATTTAACCTGAATAATGCGGAAGATGACATCGCCTTGCTTATTATTTTTATCATTATCGGCGTCTTATATATCAAAGCGGATTTAATATACATCAATCCTGTGCTGATGATCTTGGGCTATAATATATACGATGTTGTCTTTAAGAATGGACGCAGAAGGATATTAATTTCAAAAAGAAAACTGAATGATTTAAGGGTTATCGGCAAAATTGAGTACTATGAACTGCTGGACAGAACGATAATCATCGAAAAAATGGTTAGGGGGATTTAAAGATGAAAAGCATTTGTACGGAAGCAAAATGCTATATCAATAAAGAACAATCTGTTGAGATATACTTTGTTAACCCGGATAACAAGTCTTCAGATGATAATGATTATATTGTCGCAAAACTGAATATTGATGATGCCGTTATAAATGCTGCGAAGTCAGTGGTGGCTGATTTTTTCGATAATATAAAGGACAGGCAGAAGATACCTGTAGAGAATTTGGAAAGTGAGGATGAACAATATGTCCTGACTATGCCTGCCGACGAGGTAGATAGCTTGAGCAATGTTATCCAGTTGATAAAGGAAGAAAAATATAAAACTTTCGATCCACATAATTGCAGTGAATTTTTAAACAGGCTCAAATATTATATAATTTACATAACCATAAACGGCAAAGGCTGTTTTCTGATGAGGAGATATACAAAGAGCAGACTCATTACTCCAAAAAAATTATATTTATTTTTTAAGGAGGATTCTTTTACGCATCTGGAAAATGGAAATATTTTTGCACTGGATAACAGCATCGATGCTTTCGTATTAAATGGGACAATCTATATAGTTAATGAGAAACAGTTTTCATTGGCGACTGGGTATTATAAGAAGGAAAGGATGAAAGCAAAAGAAACGCTGAACGAAATAGAGAAAATCGGAATAATATCTGATTTTCAGAGCTTAAAGGAACACTGCATGGATAGAATTTCATATATTAAAAAATTGAGCAAAGTCAACGAAGAAACTTTGAGGCTTATTAACTTCAACAATATCATTGCCCTTAAGGAAAAGAGAGGGGCGGATTTCATAGTCGATAAAAAGTCCCACAGGATATCCTTTGAAAATGTACAGCAATTGAGGAACATTATTGACCTGGTGCTTGACAATTATGTTTTATCGGAGGTCACCAATACTCCATATATATCGGTGAATAAGCGCCATTATAGGAAAGCATGAGGTAGAACTTCCGATGCATGAATTTCCAAATGGATTGTTCCTTTATTCTTCAATTCGCAATATGAGTTTATGTTATTTTGAACACTCATTCGGCAGATTCAAGTTTTGTAAGTTCTAAGGCAAGCAGCCTTGATAATCCAAGAACTTTTGAAACTCGCCTTGCTCAAACATTCAAAAGCTCTAAGGATTCTTTGCGGTAGCAAATCCAAGAACTTATCAAAACTTTCATAATACTCATTCGTCGCTCACAATAACATAATCCTATTTATGCCTGATTTCATATTGCGAATCGAAGCTCCTTTATTTATGATTTGCATAGGAGTTATCCATTTTTATAGCCATGAACACAAAGTAGCCGTTAACTTCATATAACCTAACGCCGCCGAAAATGGCCTTAAATTTGTTAAAATACCACTGCTTTCGCTTTGTTACCATATACATTCTTCCTCCAAGCTTGAGGCGGTTAAATCCTTTTTCTATAAATCTTTTCGGAACGGAAAAATCAGCATGATACGGCGGGTTGGAAAGAATCACCGTAAAATCGTTATCGTCCATCCCGCTCAGCGCATCGCTTTCATAAACAGATATGCCCTTGACGCCGTTCAATATTGCATTTTTTCTGGAAATCGAAACCGCATCCTCTGCAATATCCGACATGACGACATGTTCAGGTCCTATCAATTTGGCTGCAAATATACCGACTACACCATAACCGCAGCCTAAGTCCAGCACTTTATCATCAGGTTTGAACTCGGCCTTGGATAGCATTGCCAAAGTGCCGGCATCGATTTTTTTAGGAGAGAAAAGCGTGTCCGATGTTTCAAATATTAAATCCACTCCTGCCATATTTGTTTTTATCATATATTAAAATCTCCCTTTCCTGAAATTCGATACATAAATCGAAGGTATATATATCCTTTGAAGAATATGCACCTGTTGAAGCTTTTCCGCTGAGTTATCAATATATAATATTGATATTATTTTTATGAATCAGGTCTTCCCAATCCGGTGAAAATTTTCTGTCTGTAAATATATAATTTATCCTATCAAAAGATGTAAATTTAACAAACGAAGCCCTATCGACTTTTGTATGATCAATCAATAGAAATACCTGATCTGCCGCATCAACCATTGCTTTTTTAACTTCGGCCTCCATTTCGTTTGAATCCGTTATGCCGATTTCTTTATTGAACCCTTTGCAGGATATAATGGCTTTATCGACATGGTAATTTTTTATGGTATTTTCCGCCAAGTGACCTATAAAGGACAGGGAATTTGGCTTCAGTGTCCCGCCGGTTGAAATGATATTGAAATCCTTCGAATTTGACAATTCATAAACCACACGTATGGAATTCGTTATAACTGTAAGCCTTTTTTTGGATTTCAATTGTCTTGCGACTTGAAGGGCGGACGAACTCGAGTCAAGGATCAGTGTTTCTCCATCATCGATATATCCTGCAACATTTAAAGCTATTGCCTGTTTTCCTTCGATATTTGTTATTTCCCTTATTTTTAGCGGTATGTCAACATTTGTGCTTTCGCTTAAAACAGCTCCGCCATATGATCTTTTAATAAGCCCTTCTCTCTCTAATTTTTCGAGGTCTCTTCTTATGGTCTCTTCAGTAACCTTAAATAATTTGCTCAGTTCGGGAACAATGACGCTTTGATGTTCCTGAAGAAGGCTTATTATTTTTCGTCTTCTTTCTATAGATAGCATGCTTTCCTCCCGGTTAATCTTATATTTGATCCTGTAATTATTGCATGGGTTTATATTCTTTTAGTGGAAACGAATTTTTTATAATATTTCTGCCTTCATCTAAGTTTTTGATAGCTTTAAGCGCCATAAGCTGAATAATACAATTGCCAAGAATAGACGCTTCAACAGGTCCGGCTAAAATCTTCCTGCCCGTTATACCGGCTGTCTGTTTTAATAAAAATTCGTCTCGTATTCCGCCGCCTACTATATTTACAGTATCGATCTCATTTCCTGTTATTTTTTCGATATCTTCAATTGTTTCCTTATAATGTTTTGTTATTCCATTGTATGCGGCTCTTGCAATATCCCCTATATTGTCGGGACGTCCCTGACCTGTCTTCATACAGTATCTGCATATAGCATCTCCCATATCGTCAGGGGCCATAAAAAGTTCATCGTCAGGGTCGATATAATAATTGGCATTCTTTGCAGAGGATGCTCTTGATATTATATCGGGAAAATCGAGTTTAATGCCTCTATTAGCCCAGCTTCGCCTTAATTGCTGTATCAGCCATAGGCCTGTTATATTCTTTAAAAATCTTATAGTGCCCAAAACGCCGCCTTCATTTGTGAAGTTAAACTTAAGCGAATTTTCGTCGATGATTGGCTTTTGAGTTTCGATTCCCAAAAGCGACCATGTCCCACAGCTTAAATAAGCGCTGTTGCGGCTGCTTAAGGGCGTTCCCGCAACTGCCGATGCCGTATCATGGCATCCGACTGCGATTACCGGTATCTTTGGGAGACCGGTTTCATCTCTTATATCGCTAGATAGACAGCCATAAATATTGCCGGGCATAATTATTTCTTGAAGAATATTCTTTGCAATACAGAGTTTATCTAAAATATCATATGACCAATTTTTTTTATTTGCATCTAGCATTTGTGATGTTGATGATATCGTATATTCGTTATATTTTTCTCCGGTCAAATAAAAGCTAAAGAGATCAGGCATGAAGAGAAGCGTTTTTGCATTCCTCAAAATGCCGGATTCTAAATCGTCATACAGTTGATAAACCGTGTTGAATTGCAGAAATTGTATGCCTGTCGTATTATAGAATTCTTGAAAAGGGACAATCTTTTCTACCTTTTCCGGGATCTTATTTGTTCTGGAATCCCTGTAATGAACAGGGTTGGATATAAGCCTGTCGTTTTTATCCAGCAGCCCGTAGTCGACACCCCATGTATCGATGCCGATGCTCGAAATATTGATGTTTCTCTCCGAGACCATTTTAAGTCCGACTTTTAATTCGCTAAATAGTTTTAAAAAATCCCAGTAAAGTCTTCCCCCGGCCCTTACCGGTTCATTCGGGAAACGGTAGATTTCTTCAAGGCTTATTTTATATCCGTCATATTTTGAAAGCATAAGCCTTCCGTTGGATGCACCGAAATCAAATGCTAAATTATATATCTCTTCCCCCATAATAGTACCTCCTATAAAACACCTTATGTTGTTTTACTTTTGGTTAATATTGTTTATGACAATTATAGCATAAATAATCGATTTTAAATATAGAAAAAAATCATATAACTATAATTGCTTTGAAAACGTTTGTTATAAAGGCGTATGTAAATTAATATTACTTCAATCGTCAAACTTGAATCTGGCGAATGAGTGTTCAAAATAACGCTCATATTGTGAATCGAAGAAGTACTGTATAATTCTGTTGACATAGAATATATGAATGATACAATAAAGGTAAACAAATATAAATAAACATAAACAAACATAATAAAAGAGAGCGGTGATATATGATGTCTTATGAAGATGAGGTAAAAAAACAGATATGCGATATAGGAAAGCGAATCTATTCAAACGGTTTTGTGGCAGCAAATGACGGCAATATAACTGTAAAGATAGGTGACGACGCGATTATAACGACGCCGACAGGTGTAAGCAAAGGATTTCTGACACCGGAGATGCTTATAAAGGTCAATACAAAAGGCGAGGTTATATCAGCAAATAGCAAGTACAAGCCATCGTCCGAATTAAAAATGCATCTTAGAGTATATAAAGAAAGATCCGATGTTAAATCTGTTGTCCATGCCCATCCGCCTTATGCGACAAGTTATGCAATAGCCGGCATACCGCTTACAAAACCCATAATGCCTGAGGCGGTCATATCGCTAGGATTTGTTCCGATTGCGGACTATGGAACACCATCTACAGAGGAGATACCGGATGCGATTTCAAAGTTTCTCCCCGAATATGATGCCATCCTCCTTGAAAATCATGGAGCGCTGACATATGGCAAAGATCTTATTACAGCATATTACAAGATGGAATCTATGGAATTTTATGCAAAACTTACATTCATTTCGACAATGTTAGGAGGGCCGAAGGAGTTAAGTGAGAGTCAGGTATTACGTCTGTATGAGATAAGGAAAAAACTTGGGGTTTCAGGCAGATTTCCCGGGAAATTACCCGATGAATTAAATAGAAATAACAAGAAAAATGAATTAAAGGATTACGATGTAAAGAAAATAGTTGAATTAGTAACGGAAAAAGTGCTTGAAGAATTGAAAAAGCAATAAGGTGTATATTCTATTTGGTATATTCAGTAACTACTTCGATTCATAATATGAGTTTATTCACTTGAACATTCATTCGTTACTCAAAATAGCACAATCCTTTTATATATGATTTCAAATATAAAATATACACCCAGTAATAATCTATAATTTGTAATTTTATAATTTCCAAAAGGGGGCAAAAGTTATGTTTAAACCTGATGATGGCAAAATCGAGAAAGCATATGAATATGCAAAAGAGGTATATGCAGGTTATGGCATCGATACCGACGCAGTGCTGAAAAAAATGAACAATATACATATATCGCTGCACTGCTGGCAGGGTGATGATGTCGGCGGTTTCGAGGTAAATAAAAAGGGTTTGTCAGGCGGAATTTTAGCCACAGGAAATTGGCCAGGCAGGGCAAGAAATGGTGACGAGCTAAGGCAAGATTTGGATAAGGCTTTAAGCCTGATACCGGGAAAGCACAGAGTCAATTTGCATGCTATATATGCAGAAACAGACGGAAAATTTGTCGATAGAGATAAAATAACACCAAAGTATTTTATGAAATGGATTGATTGGGCAAAGCAAAATAATCTTGGAATTGACTTTAACCCCACGTTTTTCTCCCATGATATGGCTGCATCCGGCTATACGCTTTCAAGCAAAGACAAAAGCATACGTAAATTCTGGATAGAGCATGGGAAAAGGTGCCGTGAAATTGCAAATCAGATAGGAAGGGAATTAAATAACCCATGCATTAATAATATATGGATACCGGATGGGTCAAAGGATTTACCCGCAAACAGAATAGATAACAGAAAGATTTTAAAGGATTCTCTCGATGAAATATTCTCAATCAAATATGACAGAAAAAATATTTTGGACTCTGTTGAAAGCAAGCTTTTCGGGATAGGTTCGGAAAGCTATGTTGTAGGGTCCCATGAGTTTTATATGGGATATGCTCTTAAAAATAATATTATGTTATGCCTTGATATGGGCCATTTTCATCCTACAGAAGTCGTAGCGGATAAAATATCTTCAATATTAACATTTATGGACGAACTTTTAATTCATGTCAGCCGCGGAGTAAGATGGGACAGCGACCATGTGGCAATTTTAAATGACGATTTGCAGTTGCTTGCAGATGAGATAAGCAGATGCAATGCTTATAACAGGGTGCACATAGCCCTCGATTATTTCGATGCAAGCATAAACAGGATAACGGCATGGACAGTTGGAGCGAGAGCCACATTGAAAGCTATATTGATATCCTTACTGGAGCCGATAAACTTGATTAAGGAACAGGACGACAGAGGCGACCGAGGCAATATGCTGGCGCTCAAGGAAGAATTCAAGACATTACCGTATGCTACTGTATGGGATAAGTACTGCCTTGTAAAAAATGTGCCGGTTGGAGGTAGCTGGCTCGATGATATAAAAGTTTATGAGGATGATGTTTTAGTAAAAAGGCATTAGATAAGGTGTGATGCTGCATCGGAGACAAAGGGTGAATAAAGTCGAGGGAAATCTGACTTTATTCACCCTTTAATGCCGTTTTTCATATCATTTACAATTTCCTTTATTATTTCTTTAATTTCAAGATTTCTCGTACCGGGAATATATATGCCATGTTTTCTTAAAGGAATTATATATTTGGTGCATTCCATTTTGAATATGCCCTCTGAAATATTCGGGGTAATCTCGCCCTGTATGCCACCGCTGCAAATTATCCCGATAGGGCCGACAATGCTGTTTACAGTATTATTTTTGAAAAACAGGCATATGGACTCCTCGCCTGTGATACCTTCATTTGCTCCCGCCTTAATCATATTGGAAGTTGCGACGGCATTTGTTCCCAAGGCAATTATATAAATGGATTTGCCGATTTCCCTCCTGATTTTTTTTATGACTGCCTGGCCAAGTCCGGCGCCCTGTGCATCAAGTACTGCAACTTTCATATCTGTACCTCCGAATATGAAATATTGTTAAAATCCGTGCTAATCCTGCATCCATAATAGATACCGGTAAATCCGGTTACATGTTTTATAGTGGGACATTATCCAAATAATTTATATATATCCTGATAAATTTTCTATTATTATCTATTATAACACCATCATGTATATCTGCATTACAATAGCTCTCCGATTGGTAATAGGAAATCAGGCTTAAATAGGATTATGTTATTTTGAGCGACGAATGAGCATTATGAGAGTTTTGATAAGTTCTTGGCCTGCTGCCGCATAAGAATCGAAGTTATAATTGATATTATCTGTTGCAAATCAATGTTTTAAAAAGTAAAATAAGGTTATATTAAGGCTGTGGACAAGCAAGCATCAGCTCCATGGCAGTTGATATATAGAATATAAAGGGAGGTAACGACAGTTGTTAAAGGGATTGTATATTCTTGATAAGCATGCATATGATAATATTTATGGCGAAGAGGAGAGAAAGGATATTCTAAAATATGTAGACATCTACGGACCGCCACAGACGGCAGAAACAATCAAGAATAACATTTCATTGCTTAAGGATGCAGATGTCATTTTCTCCGGGTGGGGTTGTCCTCATATGGATAAAGAGTTTATCGAAGCAGCACCAAATCTGAAGGCTGTATTCTATGGGGCAGGATCCATAAAGTATCTAGTAAGTGATGCTTTCTGGGATAAAGGTATATTGATCACAAGTGCATATGCCGCAAATGCTATTCCGGTTGCAGAGTATACCCTGTCGCAAATACTCTATAGCCTTAAATTGGGTTGGTATTATGCTTTATCAACCAAAAGAGACAAAAAGTATCCACCCAAAAAAGTTGCACCAGGCGGATATAAAAGTACTATAGGCATTATTTCCCTTGGAATGGTAGGAAGGCGTGTATGTGAATTGCTTCGCCCGTTTGATGTGAAGGTAATAGCATATGATCCTTTCGTTAAAAAGGAAGATGCTGCCAAACTGAATGTCAAATTATGCTCACTGGAGGATATATTTAAAAATGCGGATGTCATATCTTTACATACACCGTGGCTTAAGGAAACCGAAGGCATGATAAAGGGAATACATTTTTCATCGATGAAACAAAATGCAACATTTATAAATACTGCCAGAGGAGCGGTGGTAAATGAGAATGAGATGATAGACGTACTTACAAAACGTTCCGACATTACGGTTGTCCTTGATGTAACATATCCTGAGCCGCCTCGACCTAAGTCACCTTTGTATATCCTGCCAAATGTAGTATTGACACCGCATATAGCAGGTTCAATGTATAAAGAATGCAACAGGATGGGAAGATACATGGTTGAAGAGCTTGAACGCTATGTAAAGGGAGAGAAGCTTCGTTATATGATAACCAGAGAAAGAAGTGCGTTTTTAGCATAAAGTCATAGGGACGGTTAATCAAAAGTTAAGGTAATGGTTAATGCGACAGAGGTGCGACAGAGGGACGGTTAATCAAAATTCGCATTCTATTGTCACTTATGCGATAATTCAATTTTCAGATAATTATTGATACTAATAAAAATGATTAACCGTCCCTATAAAAGGAGGTAACTATGGACCGGAAAGAGACACTTTTTAATAAAGAAGGCAATCCATTAAGCAATGTAAAAAAGATAATAGGTGTTATGAGCGGCAAAGGAGGGGTCGGCAAATCGACTATATCTGCGCTTTTAGCAAGTGAATTGAACAAAAGGGGCCAAAGGGTCGGCATACTCGATGCGGATATTACAGGTCCGAGCATTCCGAGGTTTTTTGATGTTGAAGGCATGAAAGTATCAGGGGATGAATCTGGCGCACATCCGGTTAAGACGCAAGATGGCATCGAAATAATGTCCATGAATTTTTTAATGGATTTTGAGGAGCAGCCCGTAATATGGAGAGGACCTCTTATAGGCGGAGCTGTTAAGCAGTTCTGGACGGATATAATATGGGGCGACCTTGATTATATGATAATCGATATGCCTCCCGGTACAGGAGATGTGGCGCTTACAGCAATGCAGTCGATACCTATCGATGGAATAGTTATGGTATCTGTTCCCCAGGATCTTGTATCCATGATAGTTGCCAAGGCGATAAATATGGCAAGAAAAATGGATATAAAAGTTCTGGGCGTTGTAGAAAACATGAGCTATATTATATGCCCCAAATGCAAAGAAAAGATCAATATTTTTGAAAGCGGCAGTATGGAGAAGTACCTTAAGGAATTGGATACGGAGCTGCTTGGCGAGCTTCCCATGTCTAAGGATATAGCCGGAATATCAAAAGAAAGGTGCAAAATTGGCGACAGCGATATAGTAAAAACGATAGGTAACATTGCAAATAAAATCATCGAATTAGTTAAATAGCCGTAAAAAAGTCTGATGGGAAAATGAAGTTTTATTTTCCATCAGACTTTTTTATAGTGCTGCTAACCTCATCCATTGCCATATTTGCCAGTTCATCGCATCTGTTATTATATTGATTATCGGCATGCCCTTTAACTTTATGAAAGTAAACTTCATGAACGTCAAGCAGTTTGATAAGTTCCTGCCACAATGGTATGTTTTTTACTTTTTCTTTACTGCTTTTCACCCAGTTATTCCTAGACCACTTATCTATCCACTTATTATTTATGGCATTGATAACATATGCGGAATCGCTGTATAAATCGACACGGCAGGACTCTTTTAACATTTTTAACGCATCTATTATTGAAAGCAATTCCATTATATTATTTGTCGTATCTGAAAATCCCTTTTTTATTTCTTTATGAAAAGATCCATAAATAAGTACGATTCCGTATCCGCCGATATTATTTGTCTTCCCATTTCCTCTGCATCCTCCGTCGGTATAAATTGTAACTTTTTTCATAAACAATCACCTGTTGATTCTATGTTTACAGCTTCGATACAACAAAATTTTTTACCTGTAGTAAAACAAATCGATGTTCAAAGGCATATTCCTCTGTCGCATACGGTCATGTATGTTATATTATAACATATGAACTCCGGATATTAAACTTTCAAGAGTTAATTAGCTAATTAACTCGTTGTGCTAGCTTTTTTACTGGTAAAAATTGCGAATGAAAAACCC